>NZ_JBXASU010000015.1:0-108148 GCF_058809705.1 Cupriavidus sp. MPR-AND1C
GTCCGGCCCGCCCGCGCCGCGCGCGAGCCGGACAGCTGGGAGACCACTCACCTCGGCGCCACGCACACCGCCGTGCCGGGGTCGACCGACTATGTGCCGCGCCACAAGGGCATCGAAGCCGTATCGGCGCGACGCCAGCCAGTCTGGCAGCCGCCGGCGCGCACCCGCAATTCGCCGCCGCAGCCGGGCGAGATCTGGTTGCAGCAGGCCGGGCCGCCGGGTGCCGCCAAGCCGCAGGCCCCTGCGCCCGCCTCGCCGCCACCTGCAGCCAAGGCGCCCGTCAGGCCGGCGCCGTTGCGCACCCCCAGCCAGCCGCAAGCCGCCAGCCCGGCAACCGCGCGCACTGCATCCGTCGCGGCGTCTGCTGCTGGTGCCGCGGCGGCCATGCAGGCCCGGGCAGCCAGTCCTGCCCCGGCTACGGCTGCACGCGCGGCCGTGGCCAGCAGCCCAGTGCGCCAGCCGCAGATGAGCGCACGCTCGGCCATCACGACGCTGCCGCAAGCCAATGTGCAGCCCAACGCGCAACCCGCCCAGCCCGCAGCGGCAAAGAGCGGGACGACAGCTGCCGCGGTGCGGCCGGTTGTCATGCCGGTTGTCATGCCGGTAGTCACGCCAGTCGTGATGTCGGTTGGGCAGAACGACGATGCGCGCAAGCACCAAAGCGAACAGGTTGCCACCGTGCCGTCCGGGCCGGCAGCGCCTGAAGACCTGTCCGGCCAGGCGCAGGAAACGGAAGTGCTGGAGGCCGAGGCCGCCCCCGCCGTGGCGCCCGCCGAGCCGCAGCCTGTGGTGGTGCTGTCCACCGAGGACATGGCCATTCCCGCCGCTGCATCCGTGGATGCCCCGCAGATTGCGGAGCCGCGCGCGGAATCCGCCGGCGAAGGCGCGGCGCCCACCGTGACGCTGGATGCGCTCCGGCTGGAAGCCGAGGCGTTGATGGCGGAGCTGAGCGCACTGGCCAGCGCCTGGAAGTCGACGCGGCCCGCCGCTCCGGCGGCCGGCGCGCAGCCGGAGCCGGAGCCGGAAGCCGCTCCCGAAGTTGCCGCTGTTGTCGCCGAGGCAGGCACCGATGTGGTCGCCGGTGGCGCAAGCGAGGTAGCGGCGCTGGTCGTGGCTGAAGCCTCGATCGAAAGCCCGGCCGAAGCAACAGCCGAAGCAACAGCCGAAGCAACAGCCGAAGCAACAGCCGAAGCAACAGCCGAACCCAGCGACGGAGTCGTTGCCGAACCGTCCGCCGTGGATATCGAGGTGGCTGTCCCGGCCGAGCCCGAGGCGTTTGCCTTGCCAGAGGTTGTCCTGGCGCCCGAGGTGGACGAACCGACAATGCTTCAGGAGCCGGAAGACGCCGCTGAGCCGGCTGCGCGGGCCGAAGCAGAGCCGGAAGCAGAAGCACAAGCCGCATCCGATATCCTGTTCGTTCAGGATGCCGAAGCAGACCTGAGTCCCGTTGGCGACCCCGAACCTGAAGCGGAACCTGAAGCCGAAGCTGAAGAAGCCACGGAAGAGATCGCCGAAGGCGTTCTCGATGCCAACCTGCTGGTCGAGCACCGCAGCGAGGTTAGCGCTGCCGGCCCCGCGCCCGAGATAGAGGCAGCGCCGGCTCCGCTGCCCGAAACATTGCCAGCCACGCCGCCGGCGCCCAAGCCGCGCATCGTGCTTCCGGCCGTGGTCGGCAAGATGGTGGCGCTCGATGTGCCCGTAGCCGCCGCACCCGCCGCATTCGTTGTAGCCGCCGCGCCAGCAGCCAGCGCCGTGCCGGCGTCGCAAGTCATTGCCGTCACGCCGCCGCCATCCCGTATTTCGGACTACCGTTTGCCGGACCTGGGCTTGCTGGAAACCGCCACCGCAGACATCCAGCAGGTGACCGAGGCGCAGTTGCAGGAAACCGGCAACCTGATCGCGCAGCGCCTGGCGGAGTTCAAGGTGCCGGTGTCGGTGGTTGGCGCCTCGGCCGGCCCGGTCATCACGCGCTTCGAGGTGGATCCCGCCATGGGCGTGCGCGGTGCGCAGGTGGTCGGCCTGATGAAGGACCTGGCGCGGGCCCTGGGCGTGACCTCGATCCGCGTGGTCGAGACCATTCCGGGCAAGACCTGCATGGGGCTGGAGCTGCCGAACGCGCGGCGCCAGATGATCCGCCTGTCCGAGATCGTGGCAGCCTCATCGTTCCTCGCGCACAACTCGCACCTGGTGCTGGCGATGGGCAAGGACATCACCGGCAACCCGGTGGTGACCGATCTCGCGCGCGCGCCGCACCTGCTGGTGGCCGGTACCACCGGCTCGGGCAAGTCCGTGGCGGTCAATGCCATGATCCTGTCCTTGCTGTACAAGGCCACGCCGGACGACGTGCGCCTGATCATGATCGACCCCAAGATGCTGGAGCTGTCGGTCTACGAAGGCATCCCGCACCTGCTCTCGCCGGTGGTGACCGACATGAAGCAGGCCGCGCACGCGCTGAACTGGTGCGTGGGCGAAATGGAAAAGCGCTACCGCCTGATGTCGGCGCTGGGCGTGCGCAACCTGGCCGGCTTCAACCAGAAGATCCGCGCCGCCGAGGCAGCGGGCGAGCACGTGCCCAATCCGTTCTCGCTGACGCCCGATGCGCCCGAGCCGCTGCGCACGCTGCCGTTCATCGTGGTAGTGATCGATGAGCTGGCCGACCTGATGATGGTGGCGGGCAAGAAGATCGAAGAACTGATCGCACGGCTGGCGCAGAAGGCCCGCGCCGCGGGCATCCACCTGATCCTGGCCACGCAGCGCCCGTCGGTGGATGTGATCACCGGCCTGATCAAGGCCAACATCCCGACCCGGGTGGCTTTCCAGGTCTCGTCCAAGATCGACTCGCGCACCATCCTTGACCAGATGGGCGCCGAGAGCCTGCTGGGACAGGGCGACATGCTGTTCCTGCCACCGGGCACCGGCTATCCGCAACGCGTGCACGGCGCCTTTGTGGCCGATGACGAAGTGCACCGCGTGGTGGAGCACTGGAAGCAGTTCGGCGAGCCCGACTACGACGAGGCCATCCTCGCGGGCGATCCCGCCGAGGCCGCAGCGTCGGACCTGTTCGGCGAAGGTGGTGGCGATGTGGAGGCCGACCTGCTATACGACGAAGCGGCCTCCTTCGTGCTTACCAGCCGGCGGGCCTCGATTTCCGCCGTGCAGCGCCAGTTGCGCATTGGCTACAACCGTGCGGCGCGCCTGATCGAGCAGATGGAAGTGGCGGGACTGGTCTCGCCGATGGGCCGCAACGGCGCGCGCGACGTGCTTGCGCCGGGCCCGGGCGATTGACGTTGGCGGCAGACGTTGCGCCCAACCGGAGACGATGATGGATGCCAAGGGCAACCCGCCGCCTGCGCCACAGGGCAACCTGCTGGCGCAGGTGCCGGTCGACCGCACTGCCGAGCGCTTCGAAGCCTTGCTGGAGCGGCCCGGCCTGAAGATCGAGCGCATCGTCTCGAACGGCCAGGCCAGCCCAAAGGGCTTCTGGTACGACAGCGCGCAGGACGAGTGGGTGCTGCTGCTGAGCGGCAGCGCGGGCCTGCACCTGGACGGCGAGGCCGCGCCGCGCACGCTCGCGCCCGGCGACTACCTGCACCTGCCGGCGCATTGCCGGCATCGCGTGGCGTGGACGGATGCGCAACAGCCTACGGTCTGGCTCGCGGTGCATTGCGAGCCGGCCGCGCAGGGCTGACTGGCGTCAGCGCCCTGCGTTAACGCTCCGCAGCCGGAAACACCGGCTCCCCCAGGTTCAGCATCAACCGGTTCGCCCACGCAAAGATGGCGATCGAGTGAATCAGGTCGAGGATTTCGGCATCGCTCACGCCCACCTCGCGCAGCGCGCGCAAGGTGTCGGCATTCACCGCATCCGGCCGCTCGGTCAGCGCGATCGAGAACTTCGAGATCGCCTGCTCGCGCGCGCTGGTGCCCGCCGTATGCGGGTCCTCGAACACCTGCGTGATCACATCGTTGCGCTTGGCCAGTTGCTCGAAGCGCTGGGCATGCACCGACGCGCAGTACACGCAGCCGTTGATGCGCGACACCACCGTGCTGGCCAGCTCGCGCTCCGCGCGCGCCATGCCGCCGGGGGCGTACATGATGGCGTTGAAGGCGGTGGAGCGCTGGCGCAGGATTTCGGGCTGATGCACCAGGAACAGGTAGTAGTCGGATACCTTGGCCTTGGGATGGCTTTCTTCCAGCACCGCGATCTGCTCTGGCGTGGCCTGGTCCACCTGGACCACGTCCAGCCAGGCTTTCCAGTCGAGCACCTCGTTGGTGAAGCCGTTTGCCTTGATGGGTGCGCTCATGCTGCAGCCCCCTGGGATTGCAGGGTGTTCAGGGCCTTCAGGGCCTTCAGGCCGGCTACCAGGCGCACCTGGTAGGACAGGAAGGCGATCAGCTGCGCCAGCGTCACCACCTCGGGCGTGGCCAGGCCGGCGGCGGGCAGGGCCTTGAGGGCGGCTTCGTCGCCCGCTACCGGGTTCTCGATCAGCGTGCGGGTGAAGGCGAGGATGGCACGCAGGCGCGGATCGGCCAGCGAATCCGCATTGCCTTGCCCGGCCACGGTGACCAGGTCGGCATCGGCGCCGGCTTGCGCCAGGCGCGCGCTGTAATGCGCAACCAGTTCCGGCGCGGGCGTGAGGCGCGCGGCGTACAGCGCCACCAGCAGGCGCTCGGTCAGCGGCAGGCCGGGCAGGGCGGGATCGAACAGCGCGTCATAGCTGCCTTGCGTGGCGGCGGCGACCTTCTCACGCTGATGGCGCAGTGCGTGGGTGGCCGAGCCGGCGGCGAGGCCGGCAACGTTGTCCACCACGTCGGCGGTGGCTGGATTGGCTTGGGTCATGATGGGGTTCTCGGTCTTGACTCAGTGATTTTGTTGTTCGGCAACTCAGGCTTGGCCAGCGTGGCGCGCCACGGCGCGCGCCAGGAAGTCGCGCACGGCGATCCACGATTGCTCGTCCGCCTCGGCATTGGCGGCCGCCGTGCCACCCGTGGTGCTGATGCGTCCGGATACCGGATGCGCATAGACCATCTGGGTGGTCGGCACATACGGGAAGAGGATGGCGTGGCCGGCTTGCTCGAAATCAAGGTGCCTGACGTCGTGGGCATGCCCCACTTCGGCCAGCTTGTCCGCCACCATGCGCGCATACAGGCTGGAAGGCCAGGAGCCGTCATCGGTCCCCGACAGCAGCATCACCGGCCCGCGGATCGCCTCCACGCGGATGCGGGCGCGCGCCACCGCTTCGGGGTCTTGCAGCGCGGTCAGGATGGCGCGTTCGTGCCGGTGGGGCGCCGGGCCTTCGTCAAAGGGCGCCCAGCTTGCCGTGCGGTTGTTCTCCCACACATGCGGCAGCGGCTTGCCGTGGTGCAGCCAGGCGAGGCCTTCGCGGCCGATGGCGGGATCGGCGGCGTTCTGCGCGCTGTGCACCACCGCGCCGGGCACGTAGCCGATCACAGCCGAGACCAGCTCGGGGAAGGTTGCGCCCAGCAGCAGCACAAGCTCGCCGCCGCGCGACTGGCCCGACAGCGCGATGAAGTTGCGCGCAGGCCGGACATGCTCGCGGATCCAGCGCAGGCCGCACTCGAAGTATTCCAGCGGCGTGTTGGAGATGTAGTCCGATAGCCCCGGCGCCTTGAAGTAGGCCAAGGCCAGCGCGGCATACCCGCGCGAGGCGTAGAGCGCGGCGCGCGGTTCGTTGATGCCGCCGCCCGAGCCATTGAGCACCATCACCGCCGGATGCGGGCCGGGGCCCGCGGGCAGGTAAAGCGTGCCGACCAGCCCGTCCTCGCGCACTTCCCGGCGGGTCACGCCGGCAGCCGCCAGGCGCTGCACCAGTTCGCCGCGTGCTTGCGCGCCATCGGCCCGCACCGTGATCTCGGTCACGAGCGCCCGGGTGGCGTCGGCATGGAACTGCTCGCGGCTGTCGCTATCGACCGGGCGCTGGGACCACAGCAGGCCCATCGGGCTCACACCCGTGTAGCTGCCCGAGAGCGGCGCGTCGCGCTCCAGGTCCACGGTGCCGGCGGCGTTCGCCGCGAACGTGGCTTCGCTGGCCCAGGCAAGCTCCGGGCCGCGCAGCGTGCGCGTGGCGATGGCAATGGTTTCGCCGGGACGCAGTCCCGACACGGAAATCCGCCGCGCGACGTCGATCAGGTCGTCGGCCGGGGTGATATGAAGCTGTGCCATGTCCGCCCCCGCCTCACTTGCCGTCGCGCGTGACCATCATCGCCGCGGTGCGGTCGCTGGTCATCGGCGCCACCTTCAGGCCCTTCCTGGCGGCCCAGATGTTCTGGTAGTGGTAGAGCGGCAGCACGCCTACGTCGTCCGACACCAGCTTGACCGAGCGGCGCAGGATGGCCTCGCGCTTGGGCACATCGAACTCGGCGGTGGATTCGTCCAGGGCCTTGTCCACGGCCGGGTTGCTGTAGTGGCCCCAGTTGGAGGCGCCCAGGCCTTTCTTGGCATCCACGGTGGCCAGCACGTTGACCAGCGCATAGCTGGCCTCGCCGGTGCCGTTACCCCAGGCCAGCATGCTAACCGCGTACTCGTTCTTGTTGGCGCGGCCAGAGTAGACCGACCAGGGCACCACTTCCACCTGGGTCTTGACGCCGATGCGGGTCCAGAACTGGGCAACCGCCTGCGCCGTCTCCGGGCCTTGCGGATAGCGGTCGTTGGGGGCGTGGATGGTCAGCTTGAAGCCATCCTTGAACCCGGCCTCGGCCAGCAGCTTCCTGGCTTGCTCCGGATCGAAGGGGATGTCCTTGACCTCCGGGTTGTAGCCGAAGGTGTTTTTCGGCATCCACTGGTTGGCCACGCTAGCGGTGTTCTGCAGGATGCGGCCCACCAACGCCTGCCGGTTGATGGCGAGCGACAGGGCGCGGCGCACACGCACGTCCAGCAACGGGTTCTGGTCCAGCGGCTTGCCGGCGTTGTCAGTGATGTACGGATTGGGGCCGGGCTTGAAGCTGGGCTGCAGCAGCATCACGCGCAGGCCGGAATAGGGAAACACGCTGATGCTGGGCGATTGCTTGAGCTTGGCCAGGTCCGACACCGAGACTTTGTCGATCACATCGACGTCGCCGGACAACAGCGCGGCGGTGCGTGCCGGGCCGTTGTTGATGTAGCGGTAGCTGACCTGCTGCCAGGCTGGCTTGCCGCCCCAGTAGCCATCATTGCGCGCCATCATCACGCGATCGCCTGGCGTGTAGGAGATGAACTTGTACGGACCGGTGCCAACCACGGCGCGGCCGCTGTTGTAGTCCTCGGTGCTGGACTTCTCACCGACGTGCTTGCTGACGATGTGGATCGAGGCCAGGTTCAGGGGCAGATCCGGGTTGGGGATATTGGTCTTGATGACCAGGGTGTACGGATCCTTGGCATTCATCGACTCGATGGTGCGCAGGTAGCCCGCGTACGACGCCACGCTGCCCGGCACGTTGCGCGCGCGCTGGTAGGAGAAGATCACGTCTTGCGCGCCGAAGGGCTTGCCGTCTTGCCACTTCACGTCGCGGCGCAGCTTGAACTCCCAGGTCTTGTCGTCCAGCGCTTTCCACGACAGGGCCAGCCCCGGCTGCAGCTTGTTGTCCTTGTTTTCGATCAGCAGGTCCCAGAAATGCAGGTCGACGGAGCGGTCGCCGGCATGATTGTTGAGCTGCGGGTCCAGCGACGAAAGCGGATCGGCAAACGCGATCGACAGGGACTGCGCGCTGGCCGCGCCGGCGCAGAGCATGGCGGCAACGGCGGCGCTGATCGAGAGGGACAGCAGGCGTTTCATGGGCAGGTTTCCTCGGGGCGTGAGAAGGGTTGAGAGGCGTGGCGCGCATTGGCCAACAGTTAGCCAACAGTTAGCCAGCCGATGTGCAACATCTAGCCAGCCTCGTTCAGGTGGCAGGCGCTGAGATGGTTCACGGCGATGCCGCGCAGGCGCGGCACCTCGGTCCGGCAGCGCGCCATGGCATGCGGGCAGCGCGGATGGAAGTGGCAGCCCGGTGGCGGCGCCAGCGGGCTGGGGATCTCGCCTTTGATGGCGGTGAAGGTCTTGTGGCGCGAGTCCAGGCGCGGGATTTCCGCCAGCAGCGCCTGTGTGTACGGGTGGTTGGGCTGCCGGAAGATCTCTTCCGTCGGCGCGCTCTCCACCACGCGGCCCAGGTACATGATGACCACGCGGTCCGATACGTGCTCGACCACGCCAAGGTCGTGGCTGATAAAGAGATAGGTCAGGCCAAGCTGCTCGCGCAGGTCCATGAACAGGTTGAGCACCTGCGCCTGGATCGACACGTCCAGCGCGGCCACCGCTTCGTCGCACACCAGCAGTTCCGGCTGCACGGCAAGTGCGCGCGCAATGCCGATGCGCTGGCGCTGCCCGCCGCTGAACTGATGCGGGTAGCGCTGGCGCAGGGCCGGGTCCAGCCCGGCGCGCTCCAGTTGGGCGCTGACGTAGTCGTCGAAGCCGGCCGCGTCCACCAGGCCGTGCAGGCGCGCGCCTTCGCCGACGATGCGGTCCACGCGCAGGCGCGGGTTGAGGCTGGCGTACGGATCCTGAAACACCATCTGGATCTTCAGCCGCAGTGCGCGGCGGGCGCTGGCGTCCAGGCCCTCGATGCGCTGGCCGTCCACGCGGATTTCCCCCGCTGAAGGGTGCAGCAGGCCGGCCACCATGCGGCCAAGCGTGGACTTGCCGCAGCCGGATTCGCCGACCAGGCCGACCACTTCGCCACGGCGGATCTGCAGGTCCACCCCGTCCACGGCGTGCGTGACCGGCGCGGGTACCGACCAGCCCATGCGCTGCAGCGCGCGGCCAATGCGGCCGGGATGCTGCTCACCAAAGCGCTTGGCGAGATGGCGGGCATCGATCAGGGCAGGTAATTGCGGCTGCTCGCCGGCAGCGTGTTCAGTCGGTTTCATGCGAACTCCGCGGCAATGGCCGGTTGGCCCGGATGGAAGCAGCGCACCTGGCGCAGCGCTTGCGGCGAGGTGATGGCGGGCGCCTGCACGCACGCCCCGGAGACGCGCGGGCAGCGCGCCGCGAAGGCGCAGCCGGGCGGCATCGTCAGCAGGTTGGGCGTCATGCCGGGGATCTGGCGCAGCCGCTGGCCGCGCTGGTTCAGGCTGGGCAAGCTGCCGATCAGGCCGGCGGTGTAGGGGTGCAGTGGATGGTCCAGTACGGCATCGACCGGCCCTTGCTCGACGATGCGCCCGGCGTACATCACGGCGACTTCATCGGCCAGCCCGGCCACCACGGACAGGTCGTGCGTGATCCAGATCAGCGCGGTGCCGTGCAGGCGCGCCAGCTTCTGCACCTCGGACAGGATCTGCGCCTGGATGGTGACGTCCAGCGCGGTGGTGGGCTCGTCGGCAATGATCAGGTCGGGCCGGTGCAGCATGGCGATGGCAATCGCCACGCGCTGGCGCATGCCGCCGGAGAGCTGGTGCGGATAGGCGCACAGGCGCTCCTCCGGGCTGGGGATGCCCATCATGCCCAGCGTATCGCGCGCCAGTTCGCGCGCCTGTTTGTGGCTCGCCGGGCTATGCGCGCGCACCGCCTCGATCATCTGGGCGTCCACCCGCATCACCGGGTTGAGCGTCATCATCGGATCCTGGAAGATCATCGCGATGCGGTTGCCCTGCAACTGGCGCAGCTCAGCGGGCCGCATGCGGGTCAGCTCGCGTCCCTGGAACAGGATCTCGCCGCCGGCAATGCGTCCCGGCGGATCCACCAGGCCCATGATGGAAAACCCCGTGACCGATTTGCCGGAGCCGGATTCGCCCACCAGCCCGAGAATGCGGCCGCGCGGCACGGTAAAGGAGACGTCGTCGACTGCCGGCAGCACGCCGGCGCGGGTGTCGAAGTGCGTGCGCAGGTGGCGGACCTCCAGCGTCGGCACGGCGTTGTCGATGTCCGGCGCCGTCATTTCTGCAACCTCGGGTTGAGCACGTCGCGCAGGCGGTCGCCCACCAGGTTGATGGCCACTACCGTGACCAGCAGCGCGACGCCGGGGAAGAAGCTGATCCAGTACTCGTCGGACAGCATGAACTGATAGCCGTTGGCAATCAGCAGGCCCAGCGAGGGCTCGGTCACCGGCACGCCCAGGCCAAGGAACGACAGGGTAGCCTCCAGCGTGATGGCACGCGCCACCTGCAGCGAGGCGATCACGATCAGCGGCGGCAGGCAGTTCGGCAGGATATGGCCCACCACGATGCGCCAGTTGGAAATGCCCTGGCCGCGAGCGGCTTCCACGTACTCGCGCCGGCTTTCCACCAGCGCCTGGCCGCGCGCGGCGCGGGCGTAGTAGGCCCACTCCAGGATCACGAGTGTCAGCACCACATTGGTCACGCCCTTGCCGAGGAAGGCCAGGATCATCATCGCGACCAGGATCGACGGGAACGACAGCAGCAGGTCCACGGTGCGCATGATCACGCTGTCCACGCGGCCGCCGGCATAGGCGGCCAGCAGGCCGAGCAGGGTGCCGATGACGCCGGCGATCAGCGCCGAGCCCACGCCCACGCTCAGGCTGATGCGCAGGCCGTAGAGGATGCCCGAGAAGATGTCGCGCCCCTGGCCGTCGGTGCCGAGCCAATAGCTGTAGGTGCCGGCGCCGCTTGGCGTGCCGGGCGCGAGGCGCGCGTCCATGACGTCGAGCTGGAGCAGGTCATACGGATTCTGCGGGGTGACCAGCGGTGCAAAGACCGCGGCCAGCACCAGGATCGCCAGCAGCACCAGGCCAAACACGGCGGTGCGCGAGGCGAAGAAATCCGCCGCCATGCGGCGCCACGGCGATTCCCGGCGCAGCGCCTGGGGCGCCGCCGGGGCGGTGGCAACGGGGTTGTCGATGGCGCTCATGTGGCGGCCTCCAGCCGCACGCGCGGGTCGAGCAGCTTGTAGAGAATGTCCACGATCAGGTTCAGCGTGACAAACAGGCACACCACCACGATCAGGTAGGAAACGATCACCGGGCGGTCGAGCGCGTTGATGCTGTCGAGGATCAGCTTGCCGGCGCCGGGCCAGGCGAAGATGCTCTCGGTCACCACGGCAAATGCGATGGTCGAGCCGAACTCCAGCCCCAGCACGGTGACCAGCGGAATCATCGTGTTGCGCAGCACATGGCCCAGCACCACGCGGATCGGCGACAAGCCCTTGGCGCGCGCGAACCTGACCCAATCCTGCGGCAGCACCTCGCGCACGCCGGCGCGGGTCAGCCGCAGCACCAGCGACACCTTGAACAGCGACAGGTTGATGGCCGGCAGGATCAGGTGGCGCAGGCCGTCGGTGGTCAGCCACGACCACGGCACGCCCAGCCACTCGGCGGTGGCGCCGCGCCCGCCCGAGGGCAGCCAGCCCAGCCGCACGCTGAAGGCCATGATCAGCATCAGCCCGACCCAGAAGGTCGGCAGCGAGAAGCCGACGATGCTGCCGGTCATCAGCAAGCGCGAGACCGGATGCTCCGGATACAGCCCGGCAAAGAGGCCGCAGGGTACGCCCACCAGCACCGCCAGCAGCAGCGCCGCCACGGCGAGCTCCAGCGTGGCGGGCAGCCGCTGCAGGATCAGCCCGATGGCGGGCACGTTATAGACAAAGCTGTTGCCCAGGTTGCCGTGCAGGGCGCCTTGCAGGAAGGCGAGATACTGGCGCCAGAGTGGCTGGTCCAGCCCCAGCCTGGCGATGATGCGCGCGCGCTCGACCTGGTCCACGTCCTGGCCGATCAGGATATCGACCGGGTTGCCGATCGCGTGCAGGCCGGCAAACACGATCACCGTCATCGCCAGCACGACCAGCAGCGATTGCGCCAGCCGCCTGGCCAGCCATCGGATCGGCCAGCGGCTCATGATGCGTTCGCCGCGTCGCTGGGCAGCGCCGGGGGTGGCCCGGCGGGGACCCACTCATCGCCGAACACCTCGGGCTCGTCGAAGGCTTCCATATTGGCGTAGTGCAGCGCCACGTCTTCCTGGTAGAGCAGCGCGGCGATGCCTTGGCCGAGGCGCCTGGCGCCGTCGCTGATGGCGGGGATGTCGCCCGATACCGTGCCGTGCGTCAGCGCCGCCGGATAGCAGAAGCAGTGGATGCGCGACAGGCCGGGGCATGCGTGCGCCGTCTTCTCCTGGAATTCGAAGGCCGGGCCAAGGTCCGGCGAGTCCGACAGCTCCTGGTCTTCCTGCCCCGCGGCCGGCGTGTAGCGGTCACGCCAGTAGCGGATATGGCGGGCGAAGGCGCCGAACTCCTCGCGCGTCTCCAGCGCGATGCGAAAGCCGGTGGAGAAGATCAGGAAATCCAGCTCGAACGCGCCCTTGGGCGTATGCACCAGCAGCGCGTCGCCGGCCTGTTCGATGCGCTCGATGGGGCAGGCCAGGTTGAAGCGTGCATTCTCGTGGCGGGAGACGCGCAGCGTGCTGCCGCGCGGCGGTGGCACCTGCTGCGCGTTGATGTAGTGGCGAATGCGCCATTTCCAGTCATCCGGCAGGCTCGGGTGGCCATGCGTGAGGCCAGGGTTGCCCGCGCCCTTGCCCTTGTTGACGCGCGGGATGTCGGCGCGCCGGATCAGCAGGTCCACGCTGGCCGCGCCCGCTTCCAGCGCGGTGGCGGCGCTGTCCATGGCCGACGCGCCGGCGCCGATCACGCCCACGCGCTTGCCACACAAGGTGGTGTAGTCGAACACATCGCTCGAGTGCGCCCAGCGCGAGCGCGGCAGGTCCTGCGCGAAGGGCGGCACATGCGCGCCGCCCAGGCCGTCGCGGCCGGTGGCCAGCACCACGCGGCGCGCCAGCACGCTCAGCGCGCCGGCGGGGGAGCGGAGTTCCAGTGCCACCAGGCCATCGGGGCGGGGCACCACACGCTCGACCACATGTTCGTTGCGCACGTCCAGGTCCAGCACCCGGCGGTACCAGCGCAGGTAATCCATCCATTGCAGCCGCGGGATCTTGTCCAGCGCTTCCCAGGCGCTGGCGCCGAACTGTGCCTCGAACCAGGCTCGGAAGGTCAGGGCGGGCAGGCCGAGCGCGGGGCCGGTGAGTTGCTTGGGCGAGCGCAGCGTTTCCATGCGCGCGGTGGTAGCCCAAGGGCCTTCGAAGCCTTCCGGCGAACGATCGAAGATGCGCGCGTTGATGCCCAGGTGCTTGAGCGTAGCCGCCGCGGCCATGCCGGCCATGCCGCCGCCGATCACGGCAACGTCCAGCACCGGCTCGCCGTCATGCGTGCGCGCTACGGTCCAGCCTTTGGCCGGGAGTTCCAGCCAGGACAGGTCCTGGCGCAGGCGCGCTTCCAGGGCGGCAAGGCCGGCGGCGTTGGCGGCGGCCGGGAAGGTGTCAGCGGGCGAATTCATAGGTCGGTGTGTTCCGTGTCGTAGGGCGTGCCGGCGGCCGGCTCGGTGGCGGTGGCGTCGCCATACAGCGCTTGCAGCAGCGCACCGTGCTGCTCCGGGCCGCGTTGGGTGAAATCCGGCAGCAGCGCGCGGGCCGCGTCGGCCAGCGTGTCGATCAGCGCCAGCACCGCAGCGCTGGCCGGCCTGGCTTGCGGGGTGATCACGCCAAAGTAAAAGGGAATGTCGGCATCGATCGGGCGCACCACGATATCGGCCAGCGGCACGCCGCGCGCGGTCACTGGCTCTAGCACGGCAATGCCCAGCCCGGCGCGCACGGCGGTGAGCGCATTGAGCGAGGAGTTGGTGTCGATCAGCGCGGCCGGCTCCACCCCGGCGCGGGCAAACGCCTCGTCCAGGCGGCGGCGCAGCCGGTAGGGATTCTGCATGGTGACGATGCGCCGGCCGCTGCAGGCTGACAGCGCAATCGTAGCCAGCGCCGCCAGGGGATCGTCGGCACGCACCGCGGCCACGCAGGCAGCTTGTCCGATCCAGTGCACGGTGACGCCGCGATGCTCCAGCGGCAAGCTGGTCAGGCCGATCTCGGCCGCGCCGGTCAGCACCGAATGCACGACTTTTTCGGGGGAGGCGCTACTGATATGGATATGGCTGGCGTGGGCTGCCCCGCTTGCCACCGCGGCCGCCCCGGCCGTCGCATGGTCCGGCTGGTGGCCGGCCAGGGCCAGGGGCAATAACCCGGCCGCCAGGGCCGGCGTGGCCGCGATCTGCAGCGAGCGGTTTTCCTCGCGGGCGATTTCGGCGGCGCGGGCGCGGATCTGTTGCAGGCCAACCAGCGCGTGCTCCACCTCCTCGTACAGCAGGAAGCCGCGCTCGGTCGGGCTGACGCGCGGCCCGCTGCGGGCAAAGAGGGCAAAGCCGATCTCGCTTTCCAGCTCCTGGATCAGGCGCGTGATGGCCGGCTGGGAGCGCCCCAGCAGGCGCCCGGCGGCGGTCACGCTGCCGCTGGTCATGACTGCCGCGAAGGCTTCCAGTTGCCGGATTTCCATGGGGGCCCGAGTTGCTGATGCTATGTATGTGTTTTGTGGATTCTCGCCCCGCTAGCATTCGGATTGCAAATACTATTTTCGTATGTGCTCATGCGGCACAAAGTGGGTGCGCGCCGGCGTCGCCGTCGCGGCCATGCACGTATCATGTGATGAACCGGCCCGGCAGTCCGCGTGCCACGCACGATGCCCAGGAGAGCGCTTCATTTGACCTTGCAACCCGGAAATCCCCGCCGTGCCGAGCCCTGGCTGGCCTTGCTCCTGTGCTGGGCGTTGGCCTGTTTGTCGCTGCTGGCCACAGCCGGCACGGCCCGCGCCGATACCCTGCGGGTCGGCTCCAAGCGCTTTACCGAGTCCTACATCCTCGGGGAGGTGCTCACCCAGACCGCCGCGGCTCAAGCCAGTGCGCAGCACACGCCCGGCCTTGGCAATACGGCGATCGTGTTTGAGGCGCTCAAGGCCGGCAGCATCGACCTCTATCCCGATTACACCGGCACCGTCTCCAGTGAAATCCTCAAGCTGCCCGCCGGCGCCAGCCTGGCGCAGATCAACCAGGCGCTGGCGCCGCTGGGCCTGGCGGCAGGGATTCCGCTTGGCTTCGAGAACACCTATGCGCTTGCCATGGAGGAGCACAAGGCCCGGCAGCTCGGGCTGGCGGCGCTAGGCGACCTGGCCGCGCAGCCGCAACTGCGCCTCGGGCTGTCGCATGAATTCCTGGGCCGGGCGGACGGCTGGCCGGGGCTGGCGCGGCGCTACGGCTTGCCCCAGCGGCCCCTGGGGCTGGACCACGGCGTGGCCTACGAAGCCCTGGCCAACGGGCAGGTCGACGCCATTGATATCTATTCCACCGATGCGAAGATCCGCAAATACGGTCTGCGCGTGCTGACGGACGACCGCCACTACTTTCCCCGCTATGACGCCGTGGTGCTGTACCGCCTGGACCTGCCGCAGCGCTTCCCGGCCGCCTGGCAGGCATTGACGGGGCTGGCCGGCAAGGTGAGCGCGGCGGACATGATCGCCATGAATGCCGCGGCGGAACTGGATGGGCAATCCTTTGCCGCCGTGGCGAGGGCCTTCCTGGCGCATGGCAACGCCAGCGTGGCCGATGCAACGGCAAGCGCGCGGGCCGGCCTTGCCGGCACCTTGTTCGGGCGCGATACCTTGCGGCTGACTGGCCGCCACCTGGCCCTGGTGCTGGGCGCGGTTGGCGCGGCCAGCTTGCTGGGCGTGCCGCTTGGCATCGTCGCCGCACGCCGGCGGCGGCTGGGGCAGGTGCTGATGGCCACGGTGAGCGTGCTGCAGACCGTGCCGTCGCTGGCCCTGCTGGCGATGCTGATCCCGCTGCTGGGGCGCATCGGCGTCTGGCCGGCGATGGTGGCGCTGTTCCTCTATGCACTGCTGCCCATCGTGCGCAACACGCTGACCGGCTTGCAGCAGGTGCCAGCCGGCATGCGCGAGGCAGCGCGCGCCCTGGGCTTCACGCCCGGCCAGGTGCTGCGCTATGTGGAGCTGCCGCTGTCGATGCCGGTGCTGCTGGCCGGCATCAAGACCGCCGCCATCATCAGCGTGGGCACCGCCACCATTGCCGCCTTTGTCGGTGCCGGCGGCTATGGCGAGCGCATCGCCACCGGGCTGGCGCTGAACGACCATGTGCTGCTGATGGCGGGCGCCATCCCGGCCGCGGCGCTTGCGCTGCTGGTGCAGGCCGGCTTCGGGCTGGGGGAATGGTATCTGGGCAGGCATGCCCGGAGCGGGACGGTAACCTGATGCGCCTTATTGCACCGTACTGCGAATTACTGCGCCTTATTACGCCCTATTTTTCCCTATTGCAATTGCGCTTTCGCCAGCTCGCCCAGCTTGGCCACGGCGGCTTCCACGGCATCGCTCCACAGGTGGCCATAGTTCAGCCGGATGCAGTTGCGATAGCCTTGGCGCGCTGAAAAGATCGGGCCCGGCGCAATGCCGATGCCATGTTCCAGCGCCGCGCGATGCAGCGCCAGCGCATCGAATCCGGCCGCAAACTCCACCCACAGGAAGTACCCGCCGGCGGGCTGCGAGACCCGCACGTTCTCCGGGAAGTGCCGGCCGATGGCCGTGATCAGCTGGCCTTGCTGCATCTCCAGCAGATGGCGCAGGCGCCGCAGGTGCTTGTCGTAGCCGCCGTTCTGCAGGTACTCGGCCAGCGCCACCTGCGTGGGCACGCCCGCCGACAGCGTGGTCATCAGTCGCAGCCGCTTGATCGCCTCGCCATACCGCCCGGGGGCCACCCAGCCCACCCGGAAGCCTGGCGCCAGCGTCTTGGAAAACGAGCTGCAGTGCATGACCAGCCCCTCCTGGTCGAAGGCCTTGGCGGGCAGGGGGCAGCGATTGCCGAAATACAGCTCGCCGTAGACGTCATCCTCGATCAGCGGCACGCGGTGGCGCGCCAGCAAGGCCACCAGCGCCTGCTTCCTGGCCTCGGACATGCTCGCGCCCATTGGATTCTGGAACTGCGTCATGAACCAGCAGGCCTTGATCGGATGGCGCTGGAGCGCGGTATCCAGTGCGTCCAGGTCGATGCCTTCGCGCGGGTCCACCGGGATTTCCACCGCCCGCAGACGCAGCCGCTCCAGCGCCTGCAGCGCGGCATAGAAGCCGGGGGACTCGATCGCCACCACGTCGCCGGGCTGGGTCACCGCCATCAGGCACAGATTCAGCGCTTCCAGCGCACCGTTGGTGACGATGATCTCGTCGGTGGGCTGCGGCGCGCCCGCGCCGAGGTAGCGCAGCCCGATCTGCTGGCGCAGGGCAAGGTGCCCGGCGGGCATGTCGTTGACGGAATACCAGGGGTCGAGCTCGCGCCCGGCCCGGGCCAGCGATTTGCCCAGCCGCTCCCAGGGGTACAGCTCGGGCGAAGGGAAGGCCGAGCCAAGCTGGATGAGCTGCGGATCGCGCGCGGCGTCCAGCACGGAAAAGACCAGCTTGGAAATATCAACGTCGGTCGAGACCTGGTGCGAGGGCCGCGCAGCCGGCTGCGGCAGCGGCCGGCCGGCCTGGCCGGTCACGTAATAGCCGGAGCGCTCGCGTGCCCGCACCAGGCCGCGCTCCTCCAGCCGGTAGTAGGCCTGGAACGCGGTGGCGGGGCTCACGCCGAACTGGGTCACGGTCTTGCGGATCGACGGCATCTTGGTGCCGGGCGGCAGGTTGCCGTTGCGGATGTCCTTGGCCAGCGTTTCCGCCAGTTCTTCGTAGCGCTTCATTGGGGCAGGGGGGGCAGGGGGCGTTGCCGTGGCGATGAGCGCAGTCTCAGGCGCTCAAACTGATACGCAAAATTATCGCAGATCTGATTCTGTTATTCCTTGCCAGCCGACGCCATAATCCCCCGTAACTACCAAAAGCCAAAGCGCCGCAAGGTCACGCGGCGGTTGGCACGCATGTAAGGAGGAGCGAAATGAACCCCTTGAGATTGGTGCTCACAGTGCTGTGGGGATTCTTTGGCCTGCGCAAGGGCCAGGAACATCTGCGCGACCTGC
The DNA here is from genome assembly GCF_058809705.1 of Cupriavidus sp. MPR-AND1C. Classification (NCBI taxonomy): domain Bacteria; kingdom Pseudomonadati; phylum Pseudomonadota; class Betaproteobacteria; order Burkholderiales; family Burkholderiaceae; genus Cupriavidus; species Cupriavidus sp. MPR-AND1C. The sequence continues at coordinate 17,861 of NZ_JBXASU010000015.1, forward strand.
AGGCCGTGCGGCCGGTGCCGTTGATCCTGACGGGGGTGGCGCTGGCGGCGGGGCTGGTGCTGCTGCTCGTGTCGCTGGCGCACTGGGCGGTGACCCACGCCTGAGCCGCGAGCCCGCCAATTTTTCCCGTGCCCACGGGGCCATCCAGGCCCGCAACCACGAAGTGCAGCCCGCCGCGTGCGGGCTGTGCACGTTCGCCGTACTGAATGCCATCGCGGCGCTTGAAACGACAAACAGCCCCCATGAGCCTTGCCACAAGGCGGTTTTCCGCCACCGTTGCCTTTGCTGTCCTATTGCTGGCGCCGTGCTTCGCGGCGGCGGCTGACGCCCCCGGTGCCGCGCAGGTCGAGCGCGGCCGCTACCTGGCCAAGGTTGCCAATTGCGCGGCCTGCCACACCAGCGTCGGCGGCGCGCCGTTTGCCGGCGGCTTGCCGTTGAAGACCGGCGTCGGCACCGTCTACTCGACCAACATCACGCCGGACGTGGACAGCGGCATTGGCGCTTACTCGTTCGAGGAATTCGACCGCGCGCTGCGCGAGGGCGTGGCCAGGCATGGCAAGCGGCTGTATCCCGCCATGCCTTACCCGTCCTACGCCAGGCTCGCCGAGCCGGATGTGCGGGCGCTATACGCCTATCTGCGCACCGAAGTGAAAGCCGTGCGGCAAGCAACCGCCGAGCCCGAGATGCGCTGGCCGTTTGGCATGCGCTGGCTGCTGCGCGTCTGGAACTGGCTGTTCCTGGAGTCCGGCCCGGTTCCTGCCAATGCAGGTCAGAGCGTCGAGTGGAATCGCGGGGCTTACCTGGTCCAGGCGGTGGCCCACTGCGGCGCATGCCATACGCCGCGCGGCATGCTGATGGCCGAGAAGGGGCTGGACGAGCGCAGCCGGCACTTCCTGGCCGGCGCCAGTGTGGAAGGCTGGGCCTCCACCAACCTGCGCGGCGATCCGCGCACTGGGCTGGGCACCTGGTCGCGCGAGGACATTGCCGAATACCTGCATACCGGTCGCAATGCGCATGCGACTTCCTTCGGGCCGATGTCCGAGGTGATCGCGTCGTCCACGCAGTTCATGACACGCCCGGACCTCGATGCCGTTGCGGTGTACCTCAAGTCCGTGCCCGGCGCGCGCAGCGACGAAACGCCGTATGCCTATGACGCCCATACCGCCGACGCGCTTGCGCAGGGCCGTTTCGATGCTACCGGCGCGCGCCAGTACGCCGAGTTCTGCATGCCTTGCCATGGCGCCAACGGCAAGGGCTTTGCCCGCGTTTTCCCACCGCTGGCGGGCAATCCCACCGTGGTGGATCCCGATCCGTCCTCGCTGGCCAACCTGCTGCTCGATGGCGCCGTGACGGCGCACGTGGGCACCGCGGCCACCGATTACCACATGCCCGGCTATGGCTGGACGCTGGACAACCAGGAACTGGCGAATGTGCTGACCTTTATCCGCACCGGCTGGGGCAACCAGGCCAGCCCGGTCAAGGAAGCGACTGTCGCCGCCCGCCGCGCCGCGCTCGGGCGCCAGCGCGACGCCGCCGAATCCCGTTGAGCCCGCGCGCCACCTACATCAAGCGAATCCTATTGCCATGACCATCACGCGCAGAGATTTCCTCAACGGCGCCGCACTCACCATCGCCGCGGGGCTGGCGCCGTCCCAGCTATTGCGGGCCGCCGAACGCGGTGCCGGCTACCCGCCCGCGCTGACCGGGCTGCGCGGCAACCATGCGGGCACCTATACGCTCGCGCACAGCCTAGCGCGTGAGGGCGCCAAGTATCCCGCCGTCATGGCGCGCGAAGTCTACGACCTGGTGGTGGTGGGTGGCGGGCTCAGCGGGCTGGCGGCCGCGTGGTTCTACCAGCGCCGCTTTGGCGCCGGCAAGCGCATCCTGATCCTGGACAACCACGACGATTTCGGCGGGCACGCCAAGCGCAACGAATTTACCGTGCGCGGGCAGAAACTGGTGACCTACGGCGGCAGCGCCGAGATGCCATCGACCGCGCTGGACAGCCGCGCGGTGGCGACGCTGCTGGCCGGCCTCGGTGTAGACGCGAAGCGCCATCAAGCCGCCGAACGCGACCCTTACCGCGAGCTGGGCATGGGCCGCTCGGTGTTCTTCGACCAGGAGCATTTCGGCCGGGACCAGTTGCTTGCCGGCGATCCGTTTGCGGGGCTGATCGATGCCCGCAATGGAATAGGAACGCAGGGAATAGGAACGCAGGGGGCGGGCGCGCAGGCTGCGGATGCCGCCGCCTTCAAAGCCTTCCTCGACAAGGCGCCGTTGCCCCAGCAAGACCGCGCCGCGCTGGCGCGGCTGGCCGACGGCGGCACGGATTACCTGGCCGGCATGGGCGAAGGCGAGCGGCTGGCCTACCTGAAGCGCACCAGCTACGCGGTGTTCCTGCGCGAGAAGGCCGGCCTGGGACTGGATGGCCAGCGCTTTTTCCGCAGCCGCAGCAACGATGCCTATGCACTCGACGCCGACGGCGTGTCCGTGTTCGACGCGCTCGCCATCGGCCTGCCGGCGGGCAAGAACATGCCACCACCGAGCCTGAATCCGCGGCTTGGCAAGTCGCCTGCGTCAAAGCTCTGGTTTGCCGACGGCAACGCCACGCTGGCGCGGCTGCTGGTGCAGAACCTGATCCCGGGCGTGGCAAGCATCGCCAGCCCCGATGCGATCGGAGCGGCCAGCTTCGACTACAACCGGCTCGATGCCGAGGATGCAAAGGTGAGGGTGCGGCTGAACAGCACCGCCATCGCCATCGAGCCCGACCAGCGCATCACGCGCGTGACCTACGGCTGGAGTGGGAACCTGCACCGGGTCGAAGCCGCGCATGTGGTGCTGGCGGGCTACAACATGATGATCCCGTTCATCATGCCCGGCCTGCCGGACGCGCAAAAGCAAGCGTTGCGCTCCGACGTGAAGGCGCCTGTGGTCTACACCAAGGTGGCGCTGGACAACTGGCGTGCCTTCGAGGCGCTCAAGACCAGCCGCATCCACGCGCCGGCCATGGCCTACACCGACCTGTGGCTGGAGAAGCCAGCCGGCACGCGTCCGGCCGATCCGGTGGTGCTGCATATGCTCTATGTGCCCACCGTGCCGGACAGCGGCATGCAGGCGCGCGAGCGCTTTCGCGCGGGGCGCGCCTTCTTGCTGGGTACGCCGTTCAGCGAACTGGAGAAGGGCGTGCGCAGTCAGCTCGATCGCATGCTGGCGCCAGGCGGCTTTGCCGGCAAGGACGTCATCCGGGGCATCACGGTCAACCGCTGGGCGCACGGTTACAGCTATATGCCCAACAGCTTGTTCGAGGAAGAAGCGGTGGCGCAGGCCGTGCTGGACCGCTCGCGCGCCCGCGCTGGCAATGTGGTGATCGCCAATAGCGATAGCGCGGGCAGCCCGTCGTTGACGGCCGCCATTGATCAGGCGTGGCGGGCGGTGGGCGAGTTGGCTGGCTGATGTGGCGGCGCAATGCGGGCACGTTCAGGCGCAAAGCTTGAAGTTGCTGGTGCGGGGCGGAGCGCATCAGGCCGGAATGCCAAACAGGCGGCGGCTGTTGCGGGTGCACTGATCCGCCACTTCGCGCATGCTCAGTCCCTTCAGTTCGGCGACTGCTTGCGCAATCCAGGGAAGATTCGCGGGCTCGTTGTACGGCCGCCGGTTCTTGTGGTTTTTCGGGCCGAGATACGGCGCGTCCGTCTCCAGGTGCAGGTGCTCGAGCGGGATGGCTTGCACGGCCTCCCGCAGCGCCTGGCCGCGCTTGATATCCGTGACCCAGCCGGTGATGCCGATGTCCAGGCCTAGCGCTACGAAAGCGGCTGCCTCATCGGCTGCGCCAGTGAAGCAGTGCACCACGCCGTGGGCGCCCGCGCGCACGGCGGGTGCGACCATGGCGTAGAGATCGTCGAAGGCGTCCCGGCAATGGAGGAACAGCGGTTTGTTCCAGCGCACCGCCGCCTCGAGTTGCGCCTCGAAGGCGTGGCGCTGGTCGGCTGGCGTAGAGAAGTTGCGGTTGTAGTCCAGCCCGCATTCCCCGATTGCCACCACGTCAGGGCTCTCCCAGAGCGCTTGGAGGGACTGCAGGACCGTTGGCGACCAGTCCTTGGCGCTGTGCGGGTGGATGCCGGCCGTGGCAAAGAGAAAATGGGGATGCCGGCTGGCCAGGTCGCGTGCCCCTCGGCTTGATTCCAGCGAGGTGCCGGTGGCAAGGATGCCGACCACGCCCGCTGCCTTAGCCCGCTCCAGGATCACTGCGGTGTGCGGGGCAATCTGAGAGGAGTGGAAGTTCACGCCAATGTCGATCAGGTGCATGTCTCTGGCTAAGGGGTGGGGTGGCTGGTGGTTCGGCAGGTTTGCAGTCTAACCTCTTGAATATCGTGCCCGTGCAACCTTCTTAATGTTCCTCATATGGAGCATTGCTAGGATATTGGCCATTATTGTTCTACTTGTGTCACGTTATCTTGATGCCGCCTTCTGTTTCATATACAGTACATTAAATGCATTTCAAGGCTTAATGTTTTATAGGTGGCATATGAATCTCGCCGAACTGGGGGAGGCCTTCAAGCACGCCAGGCTTCTTGCCAACAAAACCCAGCAGGAAGTCGCGGACTCCAGCGGGGTGCCGCGTGCGCGGATCAGCCGGTTCGAGACCGGCGGCTTGCCGGAGTTGGGCGCCGTGAAGCTGCTGAGCCTGTTTGAAACCGTCGGGCTTGAGCTGTTCGCACGGCCTGCCGGCCACCGAAGGACCCTTGACGACGTGCTGGCAGAGTCCGAAACAGGCAATGCCGCTGCGGGAGAGCTCCGCCGGCGGGTCAGGCATGCCCACAACAAGCCCCAGGCAGCCATGGGGAGGACGGATGAGCGCTAAGGTACTGGACGTCTACGTGAATGCAACGCCAGTGGGCACGCTGGTCGAAGAGGCGCGCGCGAGCGTTTTCACCTACCTGCCAGACGTTCAGGCGCACAACCTCGTCTCACTCCTGCTCCCGGCGCGGGCAGCGTCATATAAATGGGCTGCCGGATTGCTGCCTTTTTTTCAGATGAACCTGCCCGAGGGGTACAAGAAAGACCTGGTGCGCCGAAAGCTTGGCGCCCATGCCGACGTGAGCGACCAGGGCCTGCTGGCACTGACCGGCGCGAACGGAATCGGCAGGGTCAGGGTGGTGCCCCGTGGCGTATCGGCGGACGCCCCCGCCTCCAGCCTGGACATGGCGAGCCTGCTGGCCGCAACAGGCTCGCGGGACAACCTGTTGCGGCAGCTGGAAGCCGGCATTACCGAAGGTGTCTCTGGCGTCATGCCGAAGATGCTTGCCAGGCCAGAGGACAAAGCCACGGTCTGGACCGACGAGTTCATCCTGAAAACCGGTCCGGCCGACTTGCCCGGCCTGTCCGTCAATGAGTTCCTGTGCCTGGAGGTCGCGCGGCATGCGGGCCTGGAGGTCCCCGAGACACAACTCTCGGAGGATGGGGAGGTGCTGGCCATCCGGCGTTTCGACCGGCTGGCCAACGGGGGCCGCCTGGCGGTCGAAGATTTCTGCGCACTCAAGGGGCTGGATCCCGTTAACAAGTACAAAGGCAGTCTTGAGGACCTGGCAAAACTGTCGTCGATTTACGTCAGTGCCCCGCATCGCAAGGAGAGCGCGAGGCGGCTGTTTACGCTGTTGCTCGTGAACTATGCGCTGCGCAATGCAGACGCGCACTTGAAAAACTTCGCAGTGGTCTATACCTCTGCAGAGGACGTGCGGCTGGCGCCGGTTTACGACATAGTCACGGTGACGGCCTACCCCGAGTACCAGGCAGATATTCCGGGCCTGCCATTGGCCGGCAAGCGGGCCTGGGCATCCGGGCAGTGGTTGACCCAATACGGCGGTGCCCGGTTGTCGCTGTCCCGCACCGACATGGCGGCGTGCGTGGCGCAGGTGACCGAGGCGGTTCGAGCCGTGCTGCCGATGGTGGCTGAGTGCGCTGGCCGCTACCCGGAATTCAGGGAAATCGCCAAGCGGATGCTGGCGGCATGGGCGCAAGGGCTGGAGGACATCAAGCCGGATGCACGGCCGGGGAAATCGACACCCACCCCGTTAAGAGAAGAAGCCGGCCTTTCTGGGCCCGGTAGCCTGGCTGGCAAGAAAAAAACAAATCTGTATGTAAATCCTGACGGTGCTTTCGGTCACAAGGCCCGATGAGGTTGTATGTAATCTTTGTGTCACATATCGCGGGTAATTCGCCCGCTTTGTGCGTGAAAATAGGGCTATTGCCTAGCATGGAGTGACGTGGCAACGCAAATTTAAGAGGGGCTGAAGGGCCTCGGCGATGCGGTAAAAAACTTTTATCACGTGCTGCGTCGCACCAACGAATGTAGAATATCGCCCTTTGGCCTAAACGAGCGCGGACCACCATACTGGAAGAACCCGGTAGTGGTGGCGTCAGCCATGCATCTCTCGACAGGTACCCATCCTGTGGCGGCTTTGACAGCCGGAGGTGCGTTGGGTGTACCCTCGTACGGGCAACAGCAACAGTTAAGCAGTAATTCAGCAAGGGAGCAGCAGTTAATGGCGAGTGGCGCACAACGGACGGTGGCAGAAACAAAGACAGCATTGACCGGCAAAAAGCCTGTCGGCAGGGGTGCGGCGTCCACGACTCAAGCTGATCCCGCAACCGAAGCAACGGAACGCAGCCAGCAGCTGCGCGCGCTGATCCAGCTGGGCAGGGAGCGAGGCTACCTGACGCACGCGGATATCAGCGACCATTTGCAGGGCAATTTCACGGACACAGCGGCGATGGAAAGCATCGTCAGCACGTTCGCCGAAATGGGCGTGACGATCTATGAGCAGACGCCGGATGCCGAAGCGCTGCTGCTGCGCGACAGCGCGGTCGCCGCGTCTGACGACCAGGCCGATGAAGAGGCGGAAGTCGCGCTCTCGACGGTCGACTCCGAATTCGGCCGCACCACCGATCCGGTGCGGATGTACATGCGGGAAATGAGCTCGGCAACGCTGCTGACCCGCAAGCAGGAAGTCGAGATCGCCAAGCGGATCGAGGACGGCCTGAACCGCATGGTGCACGCCATCGCTGCCTGCCCGTCCACCATTGCGACGATTCTTGAGCTGTCGGAGCGGGTCGCCCGCGACGAAACGCGTATCGATGAGCTCGTCGACGGCCTGATCGAAGGGGAAGGCGACGTCGCCGAAGCCGAGGAAGACACCAGCCGCGACGAAGTCGTCGCAGAGGATGAAAGTACCTCGGACGAGCCCGTCGACGAAGGTGCGGCCGCGCAAGCCAACGAAACCGCCAGCCTGGCCAAGCTGCGTGACGATTGCCTGACCCGCTTCGCGCGCGTCGCCAATCATTTCGAAGCCATGCGCAAGGCCTACACCGCGCACGGCGTGGAGTCGGAAGGCTTCCTCGTGGCACAGCTCGCGGTTCGGGAGGAGCTCAAGTCGATCCGCTTTACCGCGAAGACCATTGAGCGCCTGTGCGCCGATGTGCAGACGGTGGTGGAAGAAGTACGCGTGGTCGAGCGCCAGATCCTGCAACTGATGGTCGAGCGTTGCGGCATGCCACGTGAGGAGTTCATCGAACGCTTTCCGGGCAACGAGACCAATCTCGCCTGGGGCCGCGCGATCGCCGGCGAGTCGCGTTCGTACAGTGATTCCGTTTCCCGCAGCTTGCCGGACCTCGAAGCGCATCAGCAAAAGCTGATCGACATCCACGCACGCGTGGTGCTGCCGCTGTCGGAACTGAAGCAGGTGAATCGCCAGATGCTGGCAGCCGAGCGGCAGATGCGCCAGGCCAAGCACGAGATGACGCAGGCCAACCTGCGCCTGGTCATCTCGATCGCCAAGAAGTACGTGAACCGCGGCATGCAGTTCCTGGACCTGATTCAGGAAGGCAACATTGGCTTGATGAAGGCGGTCGACAAGTTCGAGTACCGTCGCGGCTGGAAATTCTCCACCTATGCAACCTGGTGGGTTCGCCAGGCCGTGACGCGCGCGATCGCCGACCAGGCCCGGACCATCCGGGTGCCGGTGCACATGATCGAGACGATCAACAAGCTCAACCGGATCTCGCGCGAAATCATGCAGCGCACCGGCAAGGCGGCGGATCCCGCTGCCCTGGCCGAGCGCATGGAGATGCCCGAAGAGAAGGTCCGCTCGATCATGAAGATCGCGAAGGAGCCGGTTTCGATGGAAACGCCGGTTGGCGAAGACGGCGACACGAGCCTGGGCGACATGATTGCCGACTCGGACACCGCGTCCCCCGCCGAAGCCGCGTTGCATGCTAGCCTGCGCGCCACCGTGCGCGAAATGCTCGACGATCTGACGCCGCGCGAGGCCAAGGTGCTGCGCATGCGTTTTGGCATCGACATGTCGACCGACTACACGCTGGAAGAAGTCGGCAAGCAGTTCGATGTGACCCGCGAACGGATTCGCCAGATCGAAAGCAAGGCGATGAAGAAGATGCGCCATCCCAGCCGCGCGGACCATCTGAAGGCGTTCCTGAAGGAAGGCTGATCAAGGTTCTGCCCCGGCGCCTGCCGGGCGAAGGCTGGTCGAAGGGGGTTACGGCAAAGTTGAAAGCCGTAACCCCCTTTGTTATTTCAGCCAGGCACGTACGTCTTCCACATGACGAGGGCGCCAAGGTTCAAGGCAACGGTGCCCCAGAAAACCAGTTGGAACTCTTGCTTCCGATTCTTGTGGCGCAGCAGGTGCTGCGCGGCAAGCGCGCCCGGCCAGCCACCGCACAGCGCCAGCAAGTGCAGCCTGGCCTCGGGCGTGCGCCAGGCATCGCGTTTGGCGCTGTCCTTGTCGAGCGCGTAGGCAAGGAACGCAACGGCACTCATCACAAGGCTGACGAGGCCGGCATATCGTGGCATGTACCCGCCAAGGGCGCCGCCCGCAATGGCCATCAGCGCCGTTGCCGCCAGGAAGGCAGGCAACAGGTTTGGCCGGCTCGCCTGGCTTCGCCCCTTCGGCGCGCCCAGTATCGAGACGCTGGTGGCTCGCATGCGGCCGTCCTTGTCCTTGCCCAGTTCAAACGTCACGCGGTCGCCAGCCTTGGGCTGGACGGCACGGTGCTGCAACGCGGTGATGTGAAAGAAGATGTCTTTCAGGTCCGCATGGATGTCGATGAACCCGTAGCCCTTGTCGGCATGCCAGGATTTGATGCGGCCCGCTTTTTTCATTTTTGCTTGTCCATCGGCGATACGCATTCTAGCTCCCCCTTGATGTGCATGGTCATCGATCCTGCTTAGTGCCCCAGCCCAGCCGGTGGCGCTTCTGCGTGGCCTGGTGCCGCGCATCGTCTTCCGTATGCAGGTATGCGCTGGTTGTGGCGATGGACGCATGCCCGAAATTGTCCCGCACGAAGCGCAGGTCGACCTGCCGAACCGTAATGGCGAGGAAGCCTGTGAACAACGCCGGGAGATCGGCTGCGAAGTGGGTGGAGCGACGGGCGGGGACCAAGGGGAACACGGGGCAGTCAAGTACGTGCCGGGAGCAGAACCGGGAAAGCGTATCACAGGGACTGGGACGTGTACGGCAAGCTGCAACGCAGCGGAAAAAGGAGAAGTTCACCGCGCTGATGCGTCACGCCACGGTCGGCCGGCTTCGGGATTCGCTTTGTGCGCGCAAGCGAAACATGACTCCGGGAGTGGATGGCCCGACGTGGCGGCACTGCGAGGCGGAACTGGAAGAGCATCTCCAGCGTCTGCACTCGCAAGTCATAGGCGGCGCGTATCGGGCACTACCCGTTTGGACGCAGTACAACCCAGAGCCGGACGGAAAGCAGCGCTCGCTGGGAATAGCCGCACTCGAAGAATCCTTCATCCAAGGCCCGAACAGCGCTTTGTCGTCAAGCACCCAAGGTAGGAGCCCGGTGCCCGAATTGGGCACGCCGGGATCTGTGCCGGGGGGGTACCGGGTAACCGGTATCCCTGCCGCGATTTGGTCTGCGACGGCTGACGATGACCACTTTGTCCTGAAGGTTTATTCCTGTTTGTGTCGTATGGGGTAGCGCAAACGCGTTGCTCGCTTCTCCCGCAAGCGTGAGAAGCGAGCAACCCGGAGCCAGTTCGTGACTCCGCAGTCGGGTTCAGGATTGTCGCGCGTCCTGGTTGATCTCGATGACCGCATCCGCCGCATAGGCCCCCTGGCCTTCAGGCATCGCGAACACCGGGTTGACGTCCACCGACTGCAGGCACGGGCCGGCCGCGGCTGCGAATGCCGACAGGCGCGCGAGCGTGCGCGCCAGTGCCGGAACGTCCGCCACCGGCCTGCCGCGCGCGCCCAGGAGCAACGGCGCGCCCTTGATCGAGCGGATCATCTTTTCGGCCACGTCCTCGCCGAACGGGCAGCGGTGGAAGACCACGTCCTTGAGCACTTCCACGAACACACCGCCCAGGCCGAACATGGCGATGGGCCCAAACACGGGGTCGCGGTTGATGCCCATGATGCACTCCACGCCACCGCTCAGCTGTTTGGCCACCAGCACGCCTTCGATGCGGGCTTCGGGCGCGGCCTCGCGGGCACGTTCCATCAGGGTTTCGAAGCCGCTGCGCACGGCGGCCTCGTCGCGCACATCGAGCAGCACGCCGCCGATTTCTGACTTGTGCAGGATATCCGGCGACAGGATTTTCAACACCACCGGGAAACCGATCGCCCGCGCGGCCAGCACGGCGGTCTCAACGGCGCTGCAGGCACGCTCGGGCGCGCTGGCGATGCCGGCCTCGGCCAGCAGTGCCTTGGATTGCGCCTCGCTGGGCGTTTGTGCGGGCAGCACGACAGCTGGCGCCTTCGGCGCGGGAGCTAGCGGCTTTGCCGCGTAGGCGCGGCCGAAGCGGCCCATTGCCGCAATCGCAGCTACGGCACGGGTCGGGTCCTCGAATACGGTGAAGCCTTCGGCCTCGTAGCTGCGCAGCACTTCGCGCGGGCCGCGCAGCACCAGCACGTAAAGCCTGTCCGGGTAGGTGGCGCGCATCCGCGAGAGCTGTTCGCGCAGCACCGGTGCCACTTCCGCGGTGGTGCCGGCATAGCTGAAGAAGCCCAGCACGGAGCGGTAGCCGCCGTTGGTGAGCATCATTTCCATGAACGGCTTCACCAGCGTTGGATCGTTGATGAACTGCGCCGTGGTATCCACCGGGTTGCGCGGGGCACAGATCGGCAGCATTTCCAGCATCTTTGCCTGGTCGGCGGCAGGCATCTCCGGCATCGGCAGGCCATACTCTTCGGCTGCGTCGGAGACGATAACGCCCGCGCCGCCGCTCACGGTGATCACCCCCAGCGTATTGTCGGCCGGGAACACGCCACGCGTGGCCAGGCGCACGACGTCCAGCATGCTCTCGGAGGTGTAGGCGCGCACCACGCCGAGTTCTTCCAGCACGGCGTCCACCACGGCATCGTTGCCGGCAATCGACGCAGTATGCGAGCGCGCCGCCGCGCCGCCGACTTCACTGCGGCCGACTTTCATCATCACCACCGGCTTACGTGCCGCGCGTGCCGCGTTCAGTGCGTCCACCAGGCCGTCACCGTCATTGATGCCCTCGGAATAGAGGGCGATCACGTCGGTGTTCGGGTCCGCCACCATCAGCTTCAGGATTTCGCCCAGCGTCAGGTCGGCTTCATTTCCGGTCATGACGATGTTGGACAGGCCAATATCGGCATCGACCATGGCTGACACCAGGTGGCTGCCGTAGGCGCCCGACTGGCTGACAATACCGACGCGGCCAGCGCGCACGTCATCGATGCCGGCGAGCGAGGAAAAGCTGCCGACAAAGCCGGTATGCAGGTTCACCAGGCCGAGCGAGTTCGGCCCCAGCAAGCGCATGCCGGTACGGCGCGCGGCGGCCACCAGTTCGGCCTGCATGGCGACGCCGGCGCCGCCCACTTCGGCAAAGCCGGCGCTGAACAGGATGGCAGCCGGTACGCCCTTGTCCCCCAGGGCGGTAATCACTTCCAGCACCTGTTGGGAAGGCACGACGACGATGGCCACGTCAGGCACTTCGGGCAGGGTCGCGACCGAGGGGTAGGCTTGCAGGCCCTGCACCTCGCGGCGGTTGGGATTGACCGGCAGGATGCGCCCCGCATAACCAAGCTTGCGCATGGATGCGATCGGGCGTCCACCGATGCGGGAAGGATCGTCCGACGCGCCGATGATGGCGACCGAACGCGGGTTCAACAGGCATTCCAGTGGGGCAGTCATATTCATGGATCGGGCTGGCATGGGTTGGGTTGCGGGGCGAATCGGCTTGCCGCCTCAGGCGAGCGTGAAGGTCGGCAGTGGCGCACCGCCTTCGGACGGCGAGAAGCGCAACTGCACTTTCTGGCCGATGCGCACCGAGTCCAGGTCGCAATCGACGATATTGGTCATCATGGTTACGCCTTCGTCGAGCGTCACGTAGGCCATGCAGAATGGCGTGGGGCCGGCGCGGCGTGTGACGCTGTATGAATAGATCGTGCCGCGGCCGCTGACTTGCTTCCAGTGGGTCGTGCCCATGCAGAAGGGGCACAGGGTGCGCGGATACCAGTGCGGCTTGCCGCAGCTGTCGCAGTGGCGCACCAGCAGGCGGCCATCTCGCGCGGCGGCCCAGAACTCGGCGTTGTCAGGCTGCTCGGAAGGGGCCTTGAAGACGGTAGGGGTGTAAGGGGTGCTCATCTTGTTACTCCCGTTCGAGGATCAGGGTGGCGCTGCCATGGCGCGAGCCCAGCAGGCCGCCGGTGCCTTGGGCCAGAGCCAGGTCGCAGTTCTTGACCTGCACGGCGGGATGGGCTTCGCCGCGCAGCTGGCGCACCGCTTCGATCACCTTGGTGATGCCGCCGCGGTTGGCCGGGTGGTTGTTGCACAGGCCGCCGCCGTCCGTATTGAAAGGCAGCTTGCCAACCCCAGAAATCAGGTTGCCGTCGGCCACGAATTTGCCGCCTTCCCCCTTTTTGCAGAAGCCCAGGTCTTCCAGCTGCATCAGCACGGTGATGGTGAAGCTGTCGTAGATCGAGGCGTACCGGATGTCCGCCGGGGTCACGCCTGCTTCAGCGAAGGCCGCCGCGCCGGATACCCTGGCGGCAGACCAGGTCAGGTCAACCTGGCCGCCGAGTTGGCCTTTCACGTGCTCGCCTGCGCCAAGGATCTTGATCTTCGGGCGGTTCACCTTTGCGGCGATTTCCGGCCGCGCCACGATCAGCGCGCCGCCGCCATCGGATACCACGCAGCAGTCGAGCTTGCGCAGCGGGTCAGAGATCAATGGTGAGTTCAACACGTCTTCCACAGTCACCACGTCACGCAGCATGGCGTTGGCGTTGTGCTGGGCGTGGTGCGACGCGGCCACCTTGATCCACGCTAGTTGCTCGGGCGTGGTGCCGTACTCGTGCATATGGCGCATCGCCACCATGGCATACATGTTGACGGTGAGCGGGCTGAAGGGCGCCTCGAAGGGCAGGTCGGGCACGTTGTCCCCCCAGTTGCGCGCCTTGGTGCCGCTGGAGCCTTCCGAGCGGGGGCGGCCTGCGAGCGTGATCAGCGCCACATTGCACTTGCCCATGGCGATGGCCTGCGCGGCATGCGACACGTGCGCCAGGTAGGACGAGCCACCGGTTTCCGTCGAATCCACATGGCGCACTTTCAGGCCCAGGTAGTCCACCATGTTCAGCACACCCAGGCCGGGCGCGTCGCCGGCACAGAAGTAGCCGTCGACGTCGGCCAGGGTCAGGCCGGCGTCTTCCAGCGCGCCCTTGGCGCTTTCCGCGTGCAGTTGCGCTACGGTTTTGTCCGGGGCCTTGCGGGTCGGGTGCTCATAGGCCCCGACAATGTATGCCTTGCCTTTGATGCTCATGCTTGTTTCCTGTTGGGTCAGAGTTTGGGGGGGGACTCAGCGCAGGTCCCGGGCGGAGAATCCGTGGGGTTCGCCGGACTATTCCGGCTCGATGCCCGCTAGCGCAATCAGGCGCTTCCACATTTGCTGGTCGGCGACAATGGTCTTGCGCAATTCGGCGCCGCTGGCGGGATAGGGCATGCTGCCGCGTGTGGCGTAATGGGCCACGGCTTCAGGAGAATTGACGAATTCCAGCGTGAACTGCGCTAGCTTTTCCACGATGGCGGGCGGCGTGCCCGCCGGGGCGAACAATCCGGTCCAGCTGTTGACGGCGGCGCCGGGCATGCCCGCCTCGGCCATGGTCGGGACATCCTTGAGTTGTGGCAGCCGCGCAGGCGAGGTGACCGCCAGAGCGCGCAGCTTGCCGGATTGCACATGTGGCACCGCGGCTGATACTTCCACAGCGCCATAGTCCACCACGCCGGTCATGAGGTCAGGCAACAGCGTACTCATGGCCTTGTACGGCACGCTGACCGCCTGGATGTTCGCCGTGTCGTTGAAGGCCGTGACAATGGTGCGGTAGCCCGTGCTGGAGGTGCCGAAATTGAGGCTGCCGGGTTTTGCCTTGGCGGCGGCGACCAGTTCGGCCACGGAGTGGTAAGGCGAGTTGCCGGATACCACCAGCGCCACGGGAATCACCGACATGCGTGCGATCGGCACGAAGTCCTTCAGCGGGTCATAGGGCAGCCGCTTGAACAGGAAGGGATTGGCCGCCATGGCGCCAGAGGCCGACAGCAGCAGCGTGTAGCCATCGGGGGCCGCCTTGGCCACGTAGTCGCTGGCCAGGATCATGTTGGCGCCGGGCTTGTTTTCCACTACGAAGCTCTGGTCGAGTTTCTGGCTCAGGTATTTTGCGAGCAGGCGCGTGTAATCGTCCGCGCCGGTGCCTGCGCTGGTGATCGAGACGATCTTCACCGGCCGCTGCGGATACGTCTGCGCGGTCGCGGGCACTGCCACGCCAATGACAGCAAATAGGGCGAGCGCAGTCCGCAGCGGCTTGCGCGTCCACTCCAGGAATCCATACATCGGTCACCTCCTTTGATTTCAATTGCTGCCAGACATTGTCAATGTCCCCGGGTTGCTCCCCAGGTGCCTTTGGGCCGGTCTCAGGCGTCCTCCGCGGCGGGGGCTCGCCTATGCTCCGGCCACAGCAGCTTTGCCGCTTCGCCATCCTCTCGGTAGGTATGGCAGCTGCCGATCAGCACCGGCCTTGGCATGTGCCCGGTGCCTTCGCCCGGCCAGCGCCCGCCGCGCTCCCTGCGGCCGATGGCCATGGTCGTTTGCGTGGCGGTGGTGGCCAGCGGCCCTAGCAGTTCGGTCAGGTGCGTGCAGCCGCGCACACCGCCGACAATGGTCTTTGCCTGCTGGCGAAAGCCCGCGCGGATCTGCAGTCCCTTCAGCCCGGCATAGGCGGACTCGATGGCCGTGCAGTATTCCGTGGGGCCCGCCGCGATGGTTGCCTTGACATCGCGAATGACCAGGTCGCGGTCCACGGTCATGAGGATGCGCATATGGTGGATCGCGCCGCCCGCTGGTACGACTTTGAAGAGCAGGTCGGTGCCCGTCGGGCTGATGTCCTGTATCTCGGCCTCGATATCGAGCAGCCCATCGCTACGCTCGTAGCCGTTGCAGGTCACGCGTCGCGTGTGGATGGCCTTGCGCTCGGATGTGGTTGGATTCATTGGTGGTTTCCATGCCGGAAGCTGGTGCGGGGCGCCCGGCTTTGTCGTCAGGTCTTAGGCTCAGTGAAAGGGGCGCGGTGATGTGGCTGCCTGGTCTTCTGCATGCGCCGGTGCGCAGCCCAGAACAGCACGCGCAGCGCAAAGCCCATGCCGCCGCTCATGGCCTGCCTGCAGTGGTCTGCCTGCAGTTCAACCGGCACGCCAAGTTCAACTGCCGACGCGTAACAGACAATGCGCATGTGCGCGTCGCCGCCACGGATGCGACTATCCAGCAACGCATGCAGCGTGTCCGCGTAGGCGGCCTGGCCCAGGCTGCGCGACGCTTCTCGTGCGCAGCGCTGCAGTTGGCGGCTGCACTGCCGGACTTCCTGCAGGAGGTCCATCAGCCGTTCCATCGGCGCGATCGCCTGCGCAGACACAACTGCGCTGCCAAGGCCATGCTGGCCATGTGTGCGGATCTCCGGCTGTGGTGTTTCTTGGGCCAGCATCGTCTTGCCTAAAAGGTGGTTATGCGCAGGCCATACCGGCTCGCGTGCGAAATCCGGGATCAGTTTCACGCGACCGGGAAGGAACCGCCCCACTCAACGAAGGGGGGGGACGGAGCCGCCGGGGTCTCCCGGGCGCCATATGCCCCGCCAACAGTGAAACGAGGCCGGCAGCCATGTGGCAATCGGCTGGATGTGCTCCCCACGCCCCCAAAATACGACTGGTAGTAAATATATACGAAATGACGTAGACTTTGTGCAATCTACGAGGTTGCAAATTTGTCTACGGCATATCGTAGATAAAGCCAAAAGCCGGACCATCAGAAAAGACACGGGAAATGCCGGGACTCCGGTACTTTTTACTCACAGGAGACATTGCCAATGAAGCCCCATTTCAGGAATCTGCTTGCCCGTTCGGCAAGTCTTGGGAGTGCCGCCGTTATCGGGCTTGCCGTCGCGGCGCCGCAGGCACTGGCTGAGGCCAACTATCCTGCCAAGCCGGTCACGCTGGTGGTGCCCGGCCCGCCCGGCGGCATTACCGACCAGCTCGGCCGCCTGGTCGCCGCCCGGATGACGAGCGACTACGGCGTGCGGGTAATTGTCGACAACCGGCCCGGCGCCGGTGGCAACCTGGCCACCGACCTGGTTGCCCGGGCTGAGCCGGACGGCTACACGATCCTGATGGGCACGCAGGGCACCATGGCCAGCAACCAGTTTCTCTACAAGTCGTTGCGCTTCGACCCCGCCAGGGATTTCGTTGCGGTGCAGGGCCTGGTTTCCATCCCGAACGTCTTTGTGGTGAACAGCAAGCTGCCGTACCAGTCGGTCAAGGACCTGGTGTCGTACGCCAAGGCGCACCCGGGCAAGCTGGCGGTTTCGTCAGCCGGCAATGGCACCGGCACCCACCTGGCCGCCGAACTGTTCCAGGCGCAGGCCGGGGTGAAGTTCGTGCACGTCCCGTACAAGGGCAGCGCGCCTTCAATCAATGACCTGCTGGCCGGGCAGGTCGACATGACCTTTGACTACCCTGTTTCCACCCTGGCGCAGATCCAGGCCGGCAAGCTGCGCGCACTGGCGGTGACCGGACC
This sequence comes from Cupriavidus sp. MPR-AND1C, assembly GCF_058809705.1. Classification (NCBI taxonomy): domain Bacteria; kingdom Pseudomonadati; phylum Pseudomonadota; class Betaproteobacteria; order Burkholderiales; family Burkholderiaceae; genus Cupriavidus; species Cupriavidus sp. MPR-AND1C. The sequence goes on from NZ_JBXASU010000015.1 coordinate 34,968, forward strand.
GACTCGCCTGCCAACGCTGCCGCAGGTGCCCACCGTTGCCGAGGCCGGCTATCCGGGGGCGGAGTCCACCTCGTGGATCGGCCTGTTCTTTCCGGCGCGCACCGGTGCCGCGATCGTGGCGAAGTGGCAGTCGGACGTGAGCCGTCTGCTCAAGGACCAGGCCGCTATCGAGGCGATACACAAGATGGGCGGCGTGCCTCTGCCGCTCGGCGGCGAGCCGTTCAGCAAGTTTGTGCGTGAAGAGCGCATCAAGTGGAAAGCGACGATCGAGCATGCCGGCGCCACCATCGACTGAGTCTGCGGCCGGCAGTATGAACCAGAGCAAACGAGGAGACTGAACAAGATGTTTCAATACGCTTCACAGACCAGCCCGCATACGCCGGGCGCCGGACCGAAATACCGCGATGCTGCGCTGCAAGTGGCATCGGTGGTGCACGAGCGCCGTCCGGACGGCACGCTGCTGCTGCGCGCCGCGCAGGCGCCGGTGCCGGCGCCGCATCCGGGCTTCAGCGGCTTTGTCAGGGGCTGGGCCGAGCAGCGCGGCGAGCAGACCGCACTGGCCCAGCGCGACAGCAACGGCGCGTGGCGGGTGGTGACGTGGGGCGAGTTTTACCGTCAGATGCTGGCGGTGGCGGCAGGGCTGCTGGAGTTGGGCCTGTCACGCGAACGCTCGCTGATGATCCTGTCGGGCAACTCGATCGAACATGCGCTGCTGGTTACCGCAGCCGAATACGTCGGCATTCCTTGCGCTGCGGTGTCGGTGGCCTACTCGCTGCAGAGCCGCGACTTTACCCGCCTCAAGGACATCAATGCACTGCTTGAGCCAGCCGCCGTCTTTGTCCAGTCGGCGCCGGCCTTTGCGCGCGCGCTCGACACCCTGGCCGTACCTGCCGGCGGGGTCATCGCGGTCGATTGCCCAGCACCGGGGCAGCTTGCCTGGACTACGTTGCTGGCCAGCGAGTTGACGCCGCAGCGCCTGGAACGGATCGAGGCGGCCCATGCTGCCATTCGGGCAGAACACACGGCGCGCATCTTCTTTACTTCCGGGTCCACCGGCGCGCCCAAGGGCGTGGAGGTGTCGTATGCCGCTGTCCAGGCACTGATGGGGCAGTTCCTCTTCGCGCATGCTGCTCCCGCCTACCAGGGCGCGGTAGTGTTGGATTGGCTGCCGTGGAACCACGTCTTCGGCGGCATCGGTAACCTGGGCCGCGCGTTCGTGTTGGGCGCTTCCTACTACATCGACGACGGCCGCCCTGTTTCGGGCCAGTTCGCGCGCACATTGCAGAACCTGCGCGAGGTGTCGCCCACCATGTTCGCTACCGTGCCGGCGGCGTGGGCGATGCTTGTCACCGAACTGGAGCGCGATGAGGCACTGGCCCGCGCCTTCTTTGCGCGCTTGATGTTCGTCAGCTTCGGCGGTGCCAGCCTGTCGGCGGATGTCTATGCCAGGTTCCAGCGCGTGGCCGAGCGCACTGTCGGCGAGCGCATCTTGTTTACCAGTGGTTTCGGCTCGACCGAGACCACGGCGATGGGCCTGAATTTTAGCCGCCAAGCTGAAGAAATCGGCAACCTCGGCACGCCGGTACCGGGCGTCGAAGCCAAGCTGGTGCCGCTCGACGGCGGCGATGGCCGCTACGAAGTCCGCATGCGCGGCCGCAACCTGTTCTCCGGTTATCTGCGCCGCCCGGACCTGACCGCGGCGGCCTTCGACGAAGAAGGCTATTTCTGCATGGGCGACGCTGCACGGCTCGCGGTGCCGGATGCGCCGGCCGAAGGCCTGCGCTACGCAGGGCGTTGCGTGGAAGACTTCAAGCTCAGCAATGGCACCTGGGTACGCACTGGGGCCGTGCGCGTGGCGCTGTTGGAGCAGTGCGCGCCGCTACTGGCCGATGCCGTGATTTGTGGCCATGACCGCGATTTCGTCGCGGCGCTGGCCTGGCCCAACCTGGTGGCGTGCCAGCAGCTCGCCCCCGAGCTGGCCGACTTGCCGGCTCAAGCGCTGGTGGCGCATCCGCTGGTGGTGGAGGCACTGCGCAAGAAGCTGTGCGGCGGCCCGGGCGGCAGTGTGAGCCAGCAGGTGCGACGCGTGATGCTGATGTCCGAGCCGCCCTCCATCGACGCCAACGAGGTGGCCGACAAAGGCTACATCAACCAGGCAACTACCCGTGAGCGCCGCGCCGGGATGATCGGCACGCTGTATGAGGAGCCTGTGGCCGCAGCAGTCGCCAGTAGGCACTGAGAAAGTCGCACCGGCAGCACGTCACCCCGTGCCGCCGTTTATCCGGCACAGGCCGCCTACACGGCGGCCAAGGCCATTCCTAGCCAATCCGCAGAGGCTGTATATGCGTGTTGCACCCCAGATCACCCTGACTGAACAAGAACGCACCGAACTGGAAACGCTGGCCACGGCAGCCGACGGCCCGGAAAAACTGGCGCAGCGTGCGCATATCATCCTGCTGGCCGCGCGGGGCGAACAGAACAATGCCATCGCCCCGCAACTCGGCATCGGGCGGGCACAGGTGGCACGCTGGCGCGAGCGCTATGCGATGTCCGGGATCGGTGGGATCCTGCAAGACCTGCCGCGCGGCGCGCCGCCAGTGAAGGTGGACATGACGCGGCTGGTGATGCTGACCCGCCCGGACGACACCGGCGCGGCGCGGCACTGGAGCACCAGGAGCCTGGCTGCGGAACTGGGCGTGAGCGCGGCAAGCGTCTCGCGCCACTGGCGCGCCGCCGGCCTCGCCAGCGGCGCGGCCGGCCATGGCAGCACTGCCGGCGCGCCCGACTTCAGCGGCCGCCCGGCAGAGGTCGTCGGGCTGTATGTGTCGCCGCCCGAACACGCGCTGGTCCTGTCATTCGACGCCGCCGGCGGGTACGATGCCCCGGCAAGCGCCGGCGTCAGCCCGAACGTGCGCGCTCTGCCCGGGCACCGACGCAGCCTTGCGGCGTCGCTGGTGACGGCGCTGAATGTGCTGGATGCCGAAATTGCGGAGTCCGGCGCCGGCGGCGATCGGCCCGCCGCCTGGCTGGCCTTTCTGCAGGAGATCCAGGCGGCCACGCCGGCAGGCAAGGCGTTGTGGGTGGTGGCAGACAATCATCTCAGCCATCAGCACGCCGAGATGGAGCAGTGGCTGCAGCGTCATCCGCATATCAGCGTGCAGTTGGCGCCGAACGGGCCGGCCTGGATCCGTGTTATCCAGCGCTTTCTGCGCGATGCCCAGGGCGCGCGCGCCGGCACCTGTTTCCCGGCTGGCGTACCGGAAGTGCTGGCGGCCATTGAAGCCGCCACCCATGCCCGTGCCGCCGCACCGTACCGATGGCTGCGCGCGAATCCGAAGCCGGCGACAGCGACTGTGCTTCCGGCTTCAGGCCAACTGGCAGCGTGCGCGGCGAATGCTGCTGCGCCGGTTGATAGCCCGCAGCCCACGGTCGCTGTGATGCGCACGGTATGCCCGATCGCCAGCACCAAGGTGCTGCCGCCGCGCGGGGCGCGCCAGCTTGTGCCGCGCGAAGCGTTGATGGCGCGCCTGCTGGAAGCGCGCCGGCAACGCTGCGTGGTAATCCAGGGCCAGGCAGGCAGTGGCAAGACCAGCACGTTGATGGCCTGGCGCAAGGCAATGATCTCACTGGGTTACGACGTCTGCTGGCTGTCGCTCGCTGTGGAAGACAATGAACCGGCACGCTTCTTCGACTACCTGCTGGCCAGTATCGCCGAAGCGGAGCCGGCCGCGGTGCGCGAGGCGTCGCTGGTAGTCGGGGGCGACTGCGACGAAGCCGCAATCGAACTTTGGGTGGTCACGCTGGTGCAGGCGCTCGCCAGGCGCCAGCGCAACCTGGTGCTGATGATCGATGACCTGCATCACATCACCGATTCGCGCAGCCTGCAGGCGCTGCAATGGCTGCTGGACTATGCCCCGCCGCAACTGCATCTGGCGCTGAGCTCGCGCAGCGCCCTGGTGCTTTCGATGGAGCGGTTGCGGCTGCAGGACACGCTGGCTGAATTCGATATGCGTGACCTGCGCTTCACTCCGGAAGAATCCGAGCGCTATCTGCGCGAGCAGCTCGGCAACATCAGCGGCGCTGACGCCGCCGCGCTGCATGCGCTGACCGATGGCTGGGTGGCAGGGCTACAGCTCTTTGCCATCGACCTGCGCACCAAGCAGGGCGGCAATTCTCACAACTATCCTTTGACGCAGGTGCGCGACGCACGTGCCTTCGCCAGCTATTTCGAGCGCGAGGTGCTGATGCGGCTCGCGCCGGAGGACCTGGACATGCTGACCCGTGTGGCCATCTGCCCGCGGTTCTGCGCGCCGCTTTGTGCCGACATCCTGGGCCAGCCCCAGGCCATCCTGCCCCTCAGGGCGCGGTTGTGCCAGCTCGTTGCCAACAATCTGTTCATTACGATCATCGGCAGCCATGACCACGAGGCCTGGTACCGCATCCATCCGCTGCTGCGCGAGACTTTGCTCAACCACCTGGCCGAGCGCGGCGAAGCCGAGCTGCGCGCTTTGCATACCGTGGCATGGCGATGGTTCGACGCGTGCGGCCAGATCGACGACGCCGTATTTCATGCCGTCAGGGCCGGCGACGTAACGGCGGCGGCCGTCATGGTGGAAGCCTGCGCGCAGACCCTGCTGGAGCGCGGCGAACTGAACCAGCTTGCGGGCCTGATGCGCTTGCTGCCGATCGAGCAGGTACGCCAGCGCTTCGGCCTGCACGTGGTGATGGCCTATATGCAGCTCTACGGGCGCGATTTCGAGGCACTGCGCCAAAGCCTTGAACAGTTGGACGCGCAGCACGCAACCCTGGGAGCGCCCGGGCGCTACACGCTGCTTCTGCTGCGTGCCGGGCTGGCGCTGCAACTCGACAATACGGATGCCGCGGCAGCGATGCTGCCGGAGCTGTGGCAGGTGCCGCCTGACGCCGAAGATTTTGCGTGGCATTCCCGTGGCAACGTGTTGTCATGGCTGCTCACCTCGCGCGGCGAGTACGACCTGGCGCGCAAGGTGCTGGAGGAAACCGACCTGCGTGCAGGCGCGCCGCGCAGTGTCCAGCTTGGCCGCTGCATCCATGCCATCAGCCTGGCACGGGAAGGCAAGGTCCGGCAGGCTGGCAAGATCGTGCGGGAAGTGATGGAGGAGGCCGAGCGCCATGGCGCGGCGTACGTCGGCCTGGCCTGCATGGCCGCCGGCCTGTTGGCCGATACGCTCTATGAACTAGACGAGACCGAAGCGGCCTGCCAGTTGCTGGAGCCGCGCATCGGCATGCTGGAGCGCGTGTCGCTGCCGGAGGTCGTGCTGCGCGCTTGCCTGGTGCTATCCAATTCCCACTGGCTGGCCGGCCGCCGGGCGCAGGCGCTGGCCTACCTGGACCGGCTGGAGGCCTATGCCGTGCGCTATGGCCTGGACCGGCTGCTTGCCGAAGCCCTGCTGCTGCGCTTGCGCCGCCACCTGCAGCTGGGTGAGATGGAGCGCGCCCATATCGTCCTGGAATGCGTGCAAGCCATTGCCGCGCGCCATGCCGGCGCGGGCGTGCAGAAAGCGGCCGAGACGGCGTCGGCCGCCGCTCGCGCCAGCATCGAGATGTCACTGCACACCAAGGACTTCGTCGCCGCCATCGATCACGGGCAGCCGCTTGTGGCTGCGTCGGAGCGAAGCGGCGAGGCGCTGTGCGCGGCCAGCCTGCGCCTGCAACTGGCCATCTCCAGGCTCGGGCTGGGCGAGGAGCATGCCGCGCGCCGTGACTTCATCGAAGCCATGCGGCGCGGTCACCGGCTGGGGCTGACGCGCTCGCTGCTCGATGTGGCTGGCGGCGCGCTGGATGCCTTGGCCGCACTGGTTCGCGAAAGCGAGCCGGATCCGGTGCTTGCGTTCTACATCAAGCGGCTAGGGGCGGCGGTCACCAGTGCAGCGCGGCAGCCCGGGCCCGCTCGCGTAGAGGCGGTCGGCGGGCCGATTGACCTGCTGAGCGAGCGTGAACGCGAGATCCTGGATCTGGTGGGGCAGACCATGTCGAACAAGAAGATCGCCAAGGTGCTGAACGTTTCCACCGAGACGGTGAAGTGGCACCTGAAGAACATCTACGCCAAGCTAGGGGTAGGTGGACGCGGTGGCGCCGCCGCGCGCCTGCGCGATCTGGCTGGCCCTGCCGCTGGCGGCGGCATGCACGGCTGAGCGTCTTTCTGGCGTTGTTCGTCGCTCCCGCGAAGGCGGGAGCGACGTGTTGGCAATGTACCCGGTGACCCCGCGACACTGGGTTTCGGCCTGCGCGGCGTGCGGGCGCGGCGGCTGGGCGTATTCAGATGGCATCCGTGCGGTCTGCCGCCGCCAGTCCGATCAGCGCCGTCGTGCGCCATGTTCCATTCGCGCGCCGCTCCCCCCCTTCCTGTCCCTATAAGCTCCGCTTTCCACCGGCCCCCCACGTCGGGGAGTGCCCGGCACCGCGCCAGCCGCAATCATGATCTCCTCGGCAGCAACTTCGAACATCGCACCGCCATGTCAGGACCGAACCAGCAAGACGCTGTCCGCACGCCAGGTACTTTGCCGGCCGTGCGAGCACCAGACCACAGCCTGATCCTATGCCTCGAGGCGAAGGCCGAAGCCTGTCCCGACGAGATCGCCATCGAATATCACGGGCGCAGGCTAACCCACCGCGCGCTGCTGGATGCCAGCCTGACGCTGGCTGGGTATATGCAGCAGCATCTGGGCGTGCGGCACGGCGACCGTGTGCTGCTGCTGATGCATGACTGCCCGCAGCTTGCCATGGCCACGCATGCCGTGTTGCGCTGTGACGCGGAAGTCGTGGCCATCAGCCCGCTCAGTACAAAGGAGGAAGTGGCGGGGCGCGTAGCCGAATCCGGCGCGAGCGCGGTGGTGGCCATGCAGGATGGCTTGCCGCGCGTGGCGCCGCTGCTTTGCGCCCACGGGCTGCGCGGCTGCATCGTGGGCGCCTACTCGGAATTCGCTGGCGAGCCAGGCACGCCTGCGTGGCAGGCGGCCCCCGAATACGTGCGCGACCCGCGCGTGCCCATCCTGCAGCCACGCGTGCACGACTTTGCTGGCGCACTGGCCGCCGGCATTGCGCCGGCGCCGATGCGGCGCCACGGCCAGGCCGGGCGTCCAGTACAGCGATAGGGTGCCTCGCTGAAATCCTAAACCCTGAAATCCTGAAATCTTCAACCAAATCTAACTGGAGTACCAACCATGAGCCTGCTTGAAGGAAAAGTCATCATCGTGACCGGCGCCGGCGCCGGCGTGGGTAAGGGCATCGCAATGGAAGCCGCGCGACAGGGCGCTCGTGTCATTGTCAACGACCTGGGTGTCAACATCGACGGCTCTGGCGGCAGCACAGGCCCTGCGCAGCAGGCGGTCGACGAAATCAAGGCGGCGGGCGGCGAAGCTGCCGCCAACACGGATAGCGTGGCGGACTGGGGTGCGGCGCAGAAGATCGTGCAGCAGGCGCTGGACTTGTATGGCCGCGTGGACGGCGTGGTCAACAACGCCGGTAACCTGCGCGACATCATCTTCCACAAGATGAGCGAAGATGACTTCGATGCCGTGATCCGCGTGCACCTGAAGGGCAGCTGGAACGTCTCGCGCGCGGTGGCACCGCACTTCAAGGCGCAGGAAAGCGGCGCCTTCGTGCACATGACCTCCACCGCCGGTCTGATCGGCAACTTCGGCCAGGCCAACTACGCGGCCGCGAAGCTGGGCATCGTTGGTCTATCCAAGTCCATCGCCGTGGACATGCAGAAGTTCAATGTGCGTTCCAATTGCATCGCGCCGTTTGCCTTCACTCGCATGGTCGGCAGCATTCCGACCAATACGCCGGAAGCGGCCGAGCGCATGAAGATCAACATGCGCCTGGAGGCCGGCAAGATCGCCCCGTTCACGCTGGCGCTGCTGACCGACCAGGCGAAGCAAGTCACCGGGCAGATCTTCGGCGTGCGCAACAACGAGATATACCTGTTCTCGCAGCCGCGCCCGATCCGCACCGCCCACAACAGCGAAGGCTGGACCGTCGATTCCTGCGTCGAGCGCGCCATCCCGATGTTCCAGGGATCGTTCTACAAGCTGGACCTGTCGCGCGACGTGTTCGGCTGGGATCCGGTCTGAGCGTAGTTACGTCGGCGGCAGCCTGAACGGGCATGCCGCCGGCATCCGAGGAGACGAGCGATGGATTTTCAACCTGACCTGGGCCAGGAGGCCTTCCGCGAGGAAGTGCGCGCCTTCCTGCGCGAGAACCTGCCTGACGACCTGGCTGGGCGCATCCGCATCGGCACGCGTTCGCCCCAGGCGGAACTGGTGCGCTGGCAGCGCATCCTGAACGAGAAGGGATGGGGTGCCCCATACTGGGCGAAGGAAGACGGCGGCACCGGGTGGAGCGTGTTGCAGCGCCTGGCGTTCGACGAAGAATGCACGGCCGTGGGCGCGCCCTCGCAAGACACGGGGGCCCAGAAACTGCTCGGCCCCGTGCTGAACGCATTTGGCACGTCCGAGCAAAAGGCCGAGCACCTCCCGCACATCTTCAGCGGCGAACGCCAGTGGTGCCAGGGTTTCTCCGAGCCGGGTTCCGGTTCCGATCTGGCTTCGCTGCGCACCCGCGCCGAGCGCGATGGCGACCACTATGTGGTCAATGGCCAGAAGATCTGGACCAGCTACGCGCACCGTGCCGACTGGATCTTCCTGCTGGTGCGCACCGATACGGAAGTGAAGAAGCAGGCCGGCATCAGCTTCCTGCTGGCCGACATGAAGACCCTGGGCATTACCGTGCGCCCCATCGTCACCATCGACGGCTGCCACCACCTGAACGAGACCTTCTTCGACAACGTGCGCGTGCCGGTGAAGAACCTGGTGGGTGCGGAAGGCGAAGGCTGGAAGATCACCAAGTTCCTGCTCAACAATGAGCACGCCACTGCGGCCGACTTGCCGATGCTGCGACGCTACATGGCACAGGTCCGGGCGCTGGCCACGCGTCAGTGCGCCGGTGGCAGCGTCTTGCTGGAGCGGCACGAATTTGCACAGCAGCTCGCGCGTTTCGAAGCCGAGCTCGCCGCCATTGCCATGCTGGTGCAGAGGGTGGCCGCGATGGAGCAGGACCACAGCCCCGCGGCACATGCGATGGGCTCGATCCTCAAGATCCGCGGCACCGAGCTGCTGCAGAAGATGACGGTTTTCCTGGTCGAATCGCTGGGCGACTACGGCGCCGTCGCGTATCCGATCCCGCAGGCACGCGATGCCGCCGAGCCGCTGCCCATGCAGGACGTGGCGCGCGGCATGGCCAACGAGATGTTCTTCCGCCGCGCTTCGACCATCTACGGCGGCACCAGCGAGGTGCAGCGCACCATCATCGCCAAGTCGATGTTCTAACTCTGAAGGCACTGACTGATCATGAATTTCAACCTGAATGACGAACAGCGCCTGCTGCAGGACAGCGTGCGCCGCTTTGTCGAGAGAGACTATGACTTCGAAGCGCGCACGGCGCGCCTGAGGTCCGGCGAACCCAGCAACAAGCGCCACTGGGCCACCTTTGCCGAGAATGGCTGGCTGGCAGCGGCGCTGCCGGAGGCGGCGGGCGGACTGGGCGGCACCATCATCGATACCGTCCTGATCGCCGGCGAATTCGGCCGCGGCCTGGTGGTGGAGCCCTACCTGGGCAGCGCTGTGCTGGCCGCGCAAACGCTGGCGGCAGCGGCTACGCCAGCGCAACAGGAACGACTGCTGCCGGCGCTGGCCGATGGCTCGCGCCGCTTCGCGCTGGCCTACAGCGAGGCACAGTCGCGCGGCCTGCCCGAGCCGGTAACGACGTGCGCCGAGCCGGCACCCGGCGGCTACACACTGCACGGCACCAAGACGCTGGTGCTGGGCGGCTGCGATGCCGATGCCCTCATTGTCTCGGCGGCACTGCCGGGCAAGGCGGGCAAGGCTTCCCTCATCAGCCTGTTCCTCGTGGACGCCGGCACCCAGGGCGTGAAGCGCTGTGCTTTGCCGCTGCACGACGGTAGCTGGGCGGCAGAAGTCATCCTCGACGGCGCATTCGTGCCGGCGGATGCCCTGCTGGGCGAAGCCGGCAACGGGCTCGCGGCCCTGCGCCATGGCCTGGCACACGGCACGGCCGCACTGTGCGCCGAACTGGTCGGTGCCATGGAAAAGGCGATTGAGATCACTGCTGAGTATCTGAAGGTGCGCAAGCAGTTCGGTGTGCCCATCGGCAGCTTCCAGGCATTGCAGCACCGCATGGCCGACATGGCCGCGGAACTCGAGGTGGCGCGCTCAATGCTCTACGCGCTGCTCGCTTCGATGGAGAACGACGACGCCGAGGGGCTCGCCCGTACCGTCTCGCAGGCCAAGGCGCTGATCGGCCGTGCTGCCCGCTATGTCTGTGGCCAGGCCATCCAGCTGCACGGCGGCATCGGCATGACCGAGGAATACACCGTCGGGCACTACTTCAAGCGCGCGGTCGTGGCCGACGTGCTGTTTGGCAACGCTGACCTGCATGAGGCGGGGAACGCCCGGGCCCAGCAGGTAGCCCTGACCGGAAAGGAGATGCAAGGGTGAAGATCTACGAAAACATTGGCGACCTGCAGCCGCTGGTCGGGGAAATCATCGGCACCAGCGAATGGCTCACGCTCGAGCAGGAGCGCATCAACCTGTTCGCAGATGCCACCGGCGACCACCAGTGGATCCACGTGGATCCGGAGCGCGCCAGGAGCGGTCCCTTCGGCGTGCCGATCGCGCACGGCTTCCTGACACTGAGCCTGCTGCCAGCCTTCTCGCACACCGCATACAAGGTGAAAAACAGCAGCACGGGCGTGAACTATGGCTTGGACAAGGTGCGCTTTCCCGCGCCGGTGCCGGTCGGCAGCCTGCTGCGCGCGCATTTCAAACTGCTGGCGTTTGACCCGCTCGACAACGGCGGCGCGCAACTGAAGCTCGAGATGCTCGTCGAGCGGCAGGGTGGCAGCAAGCCGGTGTGCATCGCGGAATCGATCATCCGCCGGTTTCCGTAAGCGGACGCCCGCTGCAATGTGGCGATGGCGGGTGGTCTGCTCGCAGACCACCCGGCCCGTGCAAAACGGGCACTTTCAAGAAAAGAAGCGGCCCCTGTGGCCGCCGCATACGCAAGGAGGAGACACACATGGCCAGAGCCATTTCAACCCGCCGGCGCAGCATCCTTGCCCTGGCCGCCGGCAGCACCTTGCTGGCACTGGCATCGCCCGCCAGGCCGCAGGCCCATAGCTATCCTGACCACGTCATCAGGATCGTCTCCGTTGCCAGTCCGGGGACGGGCATCGACGATTACACCCGGCTGCTGGCGAAGTTCCTGGCGCAGAAACTGGGGCAGAGCGTGGTGGTGGAGAATCGCCCCGGTGCCAACATGATTATCGCCAGCGACTTTGTGGCCAAGGCAGCACCGGACGGCTATACCCTGCTGCTGACCGCATCCAGTGCGATGTCGGCGAATCCGTTCCTCTTCAAGCAACTGCCGTACAAGCCGGGCAAGGACTTTGTGCCCGTGGCCCGCATGTCGGCGCTGCCAGTGGCGCTGGTGGTCTCGGCCAACTCGCCCTACAAGACGGTTGCCGATCTGGTCAGCGCGGCGCGGGCCACGCCAGGCAAGCTTAACGGCGCCAGCAGCAGCACCGGCTACCGGCTGATGGCTGCCGCATTCACGGAGGCTGCCGGCATCAGGACCACCGACGTGCCATACAAGGCCACCAGCGGCTTGCTGCCAGACTTGATCGGCGGCAATGTCGATTTCACGATGGTGGAATTCGCGGCCGCACTGCCGCTGATCCAGTCGAACAAGCTGCGTGCGCTCGCGGTGCTAAGCCCGAAGCGGGTATCGCTGTTGCCCGACGTGCCTACGCTGGCTGAAGTCGGCATGCGGAACAATGCGCTGGTCGAAACGGTATCGCGCATCAACTGGAGCGGCCTGTTTGCGCCTGCGGGCACGCCTGCCCCGATCGTGGACAGGCTCGGCAAGCTCACGCTGGAGTTCGTCAATTCTCCAGAGGCGACAGCACATTACGCCGGCCGCGGCAGCATGGCGAACCCCGGCACCGGCGCCGAGCTTGGCAAGGCGGTGCTCGCCGATCAGCAGACCTGGAAGAAGCTGATCGCGTCGGCGGGGCTGAAGCCGGAGTAATGACGCGAACCATCTTGCAGCCAATCCAGGAGACAGGAGACTCAATGCAGCTTGTCAATAAGTTCTACATCAATGGCCGGTGGGTCGAGGCATCTGCGGCCAGTTCGCTGACCGATATCGTCAATCCGGCCACGGAGGCAGCAATCGGCCAGGTGGCCATGGGCGGCGCCGAGGATGTCGGGCGCGCCGTTGCCGCGGCGCGCGCTGCGTTTCCTGCGTGGTCGCAATCCACGCGCGAGACGCGGCTTGCGCTGCTTGGGCGCATTGCCGAGTGCTACCGGGCGCGCAGCGCCGACCTGGCCGCCGCGCTCAGCGCGGAGATGGGTGCGCCGGCGTGGCTGGCACAGCAGTACCAGGTGCCGGCCGGCCTGGCGCACATCCAGTCCACCATGGCCGCGCTCAAGGACTTTGCCTTCGTCAGCCGGCGCGGCACGACCGAGGTGGCGCGCGAAGCCATCGGCGTCGCCGCGCTGATCACGCCGTGGAACTGGCCGCTCAACCAGATCGCCGCCAAAGTGGCGCCCGCGCTGGCGGCAGGCTGCACGGTGGTGTTGAAGCCCTCTGAAATCGCCGCCCTGAGCGCGCGCATCTTTGCCGAGATCCTCCATGAAGCCGGCGCGCCGGCTGGTGTCTTCAACATGGTCTACGGCGATGGCCAGTTGGTTGGCCGCACGCTGTCGGGCCATGCGGATGTCGACATGGTGTCGATTACCGGTTCCACGCGCGCCGGCATCGACGTGGCCATCCACGCCGCGCCCACGGTCAAGCGTGTTACGCAGGAACTGGGCGGCAAGTCGCCGAATCTGATTCTTGATGACGCCGACCTGGCTGCCGCGGTATCCGCAGGCGTGGTCAACTGCATGATGAACTCCGGCCAGACCTGCGTGGCAGCTACCCGCATGCTGGTGCCGCGCACCTGCTATGAGCAAGCTGTGGCGGTGGCGGTAGCCACGGCAAACGCGCTGAAGGTTGGCGATCCTTCGGCGCCTGACAGCAAGCTGGGGCCGATCTCCAATCGCAGCCAGCATGAGCGCGTGCAGGCCATGATCGCCAAAGGCATGGACGAAGGCGCCAGGCTGGTGGCGGGCGGTATCGGTCGGCCGGATGGATTGTCGCGCGGCTTCTACGTCCGGCCCACGGTGTTTGCCGACGTGCACAACGGGATGGCCATAGCGCGCGAGGAGATTTTCGGCCCGGTGCTGGTGATAATTCCTTATGACACTGAGGAGGAAGGTATAGCGATAGCCAATGACACCGAGTATGGACTGGCCGCCAGTGTCTGGTCCGGCGACGCGGATCGCGCGCATCGCGTGGCAGGGCAGCTACGTGCGGGCCTGGTTCAGGTCAATGGTGCCCGGGCTGACTATGCGGCGCCGTTCGGCGGCTACAAGGCCTCCGGCAACGGGCGGGAGTTCGGTGAGTACGGGCTGGCGGAGTTTCTTGAGTACAAGACGATGGTTGGCTGCGCCTAGTCCGAGTGCGGGTGCTCCCGCCGGTGCTCCGCCATGGAGCGTCGAAGGCTGCGGTGCGCAGCGGGTCCTTCAGGCGGTTTGCTGAAGGACCTTTCTGTTTCCTTGTCCGTCGTCCCGCACAGGCGGGAGCAACGGGGTTATCACCATTCCTCAAAACTGGAACAGCGACTTCGCAATGATCGAGCGTTGAACCTCGCTGGTGCCGCCATAGATGGTTGTGGCCCGGCGGAAGAACATCTCGGCAGCCACCCCTTGCGCGGTGTCCTGCATCGGCAGCACCGACTGCTCTCCGGCTCCTTGTGCATGGGTGCCGGGATAGGCCACAGCGCCGTGGTCGCCCAGCGTCTCGACCAGGAACTCGCTCATCTTCTGCTGCAGCTCGGTGCCGCGGATCTTGAGCATCGAGCCTATCGCATGTGCCGCGGGGCTGTGGTCTTCCTCCATGGCGGCGACGCGCTGGACCATCACCGTGATTGCCTTGAGTTCCGCCTCGTAGCGGGCCAGGCGCAACAGGAATTCATGGCGCTCGGCGAGGGACCTGCCGCCGGCCCGCGCAGTGCTGGATAGCGCGCGCAGCTGACCCATGAGGCGGCGCAGGGTGGGCAGGTCGGCGGTGGAGGCATGTTCGTTGTTGAGCAGGAACTTGGTCAGTTTCCACCCATCGCCCTGCGCACCCACCAGGTTCTTCACCGGCACGCGCACGTTGTCGAAGAAGGTCTCGTTCAGGTGGTGGCAGCCGTCAATGCTGATGATGGGGCGCACGGTGATGCCGGGGGTCTTCATGTCCACCAGCAGGAAGCTGATGCCAGCCTGTTTCTTGGCCTCCGGATTGGTGCGTACCAGCAGGAAGATCCAGTCGGCATGGTGGGCATAGCTGGTCCAGATCTTCTGCCCGTTGACGACGTAATGGTCGCCGTCCCGGTCGGCGCGGGTACGCAGCGAGGCCAGGTCCGACCCCGAGCCGGGCTCCGAGAACCCCTGGCACCACAGCCGGTCGCCGTTGAGGATAGGTGGCAGGTGCTCGGCTTTCTGCTCCGGCGTGGCGAAGTGGTTGATCACCGGCCCAACCAGCTTCTGCGCGAATGAGTCCTGGGAGGCCGTGCCTGCGGCAGCGCACTCTTCGTCGAACACCAGCCGTTGCAGCACACTCCAGCCGGTGCCACCATGCTCCTTTGCCCAGTACGGCGCGCCCCAGCCGTGGGCATTGAGGATGCGCTGCCAGCGCACCACGTCGGCGCGCGGCGAGCGCAGCCCGTCCTTGCGGCGCGCCAGGTTGGCCGGCAGGTTCAGGCGCAGGAATTCGCGTACCTCCTGGCGGAAGACATCCAGGTTCGGGTCAGGTTGGAAGTTCATGAAAAGGCTCTCCAATATGTTGGCGGACGGCATGCCTGCCCGCATTCTTGATGCCTTCCACATTAAGGGGCGCGCTGCCTGGCAACGCCCCCCACCGTTGGGGGTCCATACCGGGTAATACGCGCCGGTTCATCAGCAACGGCCTGCGTTCCCCCTTAAGAAGAGTAGGGCGGGACCGGGCCGAGGGCGCGACACTGTGGCTCATGACACTGCAGGCTATCCCACCCCTTAGCGAGGACAGACGACTATGCAGGCCCAGCAGATCCCATTGCGCCATGCGCAACTCACCTTTGCCGGCGGCGTGGCGGAGTTCACCCACCAGCGCCCGGCGACGCGCAATGCGCTGTCGCTGGAGATGCGGCAGGACTACCACGACATGCTTGACCGTGTGGAGGGGGACAGGAGTATCCGCGCGCTGATCCTGACCGGCTCCGGCGGCAGCTTCTGCGCGGGCGGCGACCTGAAATCGATCAAGGAGATGTTCGCCAGCCCGGATCCGTCGGCCCGCGCGCCCGATGCAATGCGGCGCCGGTTGCAGGACATCCACAGATGGCTGCGGCGCCTGCGCGACCTCGAGATTCCGGTGATCGCCGCAGTGGACGGCCCGGCCGCGGGTGCCGGGTTTTCGCTGGCGCTAGCTGCGGATTTTGTGCTGGCGTCCGAGCGCGCGTCGTTCTGCATGTCTTTTGCCAAGGTTGGTCTGCTGCCGGACATGGGCTCGCTGTACGCGCTGCCTCGCGCGGTGGGCATGATGCTGGCCAAGGAACTGATGTTTACGGGCAAGCGCCTGGACGTGACCGATGCCAAGCGCTGCGGCATTGTCCATGCCATTTACCCCGCCGACAGCCTGGCGGCGGAGGCAAGGCGCTTTGCGCGGCGCTTTGTTACGGCGCCGCAGGAAGCGTTGGCGCTGATGAAACGGGCACTCAATCGCACCTTCGAAAGCTCCTATGACGCTGTGCTCGACCTGGAGTGCCAGGCGCAAGCCCTGGCCTCGGCCATGCCGTACTACGCCGAGGCGGTCGACGCTTTCCTGAGCGGCAAGCCGGCCCGCTTCGACTGGGACAGGGAAAGTCCTGGTCCTGCTGTTGCAGACGAAGGGGCGCGCATGGCTACGCAATGCCGCGGAGCGAACAAGCAGGCCTAGCCGCATGTTGCGGCCATTGCGGCGCATAAGGTGACAGGCGCCAGCAGTGCCTTGCACGATTCCAGTTGTCTCCACGCCCGTCATTTCTCGATGTGACGGGATGTTAGCTCCGGCCCTGGCGCCGGAGCTTTTTTTCTCTGGCGTGGATGTCCACCCATGATCGGGGCGGGCTTGCTCCCCCTCGACCTGAGGGGGTGTGCGGGTAGGGAAAACGCCTCCCGACAGGGGGGGGCGCATGGCCCGGGCAGTGGTCTCCTTGCAGGTGCGCACACGAGCAGAACAAGCGTGAAGCGGCGCGCCTTCAGGAGGGAGGTGCGGCTGGCGCCGGTCGGGGAAGCGGCAGGTCCTGGCGGTGCAGTTAAACAAAATGGAGAAGATGACAAATGAAGAAGACGATTTTCGCACTGGCGGCGCTGGGTGCTTTCGGCGGAATTAGCGAGACAGCATGGGCGGATTCAAGCGTCACGCTGTACGGCGTGATCGATAGTTCCATTGAGTATGTAAACCGCGTTGCATCGGCTCAGCCTACCGTGGTGAACGGCCAGCCGGCGTTTGCAACGAATGGTGGCAGCCGCTTTTCCATGCCGACTCTAGGCGGCCTTTCGCCGTCGCGCTGGGGCCTGCGCGGCGTGGAAGACCTGGGCGGCGGCAACAGCGCCATCTTTGTGCTGGAAAGCGGCTTTGGCCCCGATACCGGGACCATGCAGTCGAGCAGGCTGTTCGGCCGCCAGTCCTTCGTCGGTCTGCAGAACAGCACCTACGGCAAGCTGATGCTGGGCCGACAGTACACCTCCTTCTTTGAAGGCATGGCCAATTTCGCGCCAATGCGCTTTGCCACCACCTATGAACCGGTGGCCTGGGAACTGGGTATAAACTACCGCGAAGACAACGTGGTCAAGTACGTCGGCAACTATGGCCCGCTGCAGGCCGTGGCCCACTACTCGTTCGGCGTGGGCGTACCGGCAATCGGCTCGTCGCCGCTGGCCAACGGTGGTGCAGGCGAGACGCCAGGCTCGTTCCGTGACAACAATGGCTACGGCGCATCGCTGACGTACCTGAGCAACGGCTTTGGTGCCACGATTGCGTATGACCAGTGGCACCCGACCGTTACCTCGGGCCAACAGGGTAACAGCCGCAAGGCAGGCGGTGCGCTCAGTTATGCCACCGGCCCCTTCAAGGCGATGGCCGGCTACCGCTGGGCCAAGGTGGACTTTGCCAATGGCAATACGCTGGGGCGCGACGACTACTATTGGGCGGGCGTCAACTATCAGGCCACCGGCGCGCTGGCCCTGTCGCTGGCCTACTACTACTCGGATTTCAAGCGCCTGAGCCTGGGCCAGACCGCCCTGGCCAGCAATCCGGCCAACCCGTGGCAGGCGTCCTTCCTCGCCGACTACAGCCTGTCCAAGCGCACCGATGTTTATGTGTCGGTCGCCTATTCGCGCAACGCCGGCCTGAACTTCGACTCGTCACAGACGCTGTACCTCTATAACTACCCGACGATGGCCGGGCAGAAGGGCATGGTTGGCGTGACTACGGGTATCCGCCACATCTTCTGACTCCCGTCTTGAGCATGTGGTACCAGCGGGGAGCCTGCCCATGCGGAGGCTCCCCGCCTGCGCTTTGCACTGCGGTTTGCGGTACTGAGACGTCTGCCCGGATCGCGGGATGCCATTGGATCGGGCGGCTGCCTCCCAGACTCGCATCATTCATCAAGGAAACGAAATGCACGATACCTATGACTACATCGTTGTCGGCGCGGGTTCGGCCGGCTGTGCCGTGGCGAGCCGCCTGGCCGATGCCGGCGACGGCAGCGTTGCCGTGCTGGAAGCAGGCGGGCACGATTGCAAGCCTGCCATCACGATTCCCATCGGCATTGCCGCCACCGTGCCCAGGGCCGGTCCGTTCAATTACGGGTTCGCTACCGAGCCGCAACCTGCGCTTCACGGGCGGCGGGGCTACCAGCCGCGCGGCCGCGGACTGGGGGGCTCCTCGTCGATCAATGGCATGATCTACATCCGCGGCACGCCTTCCGACTATGACCGCTGGGCCGCGCTGGGCTGCGACGGCTGGGCATGGGACGAAGTGCTGCCGTATTTCAAGCGTGCCGAGTGCAATGAACGCCTTGGAGGCCTGCCGCAAGACGACTGGCATGGCGGGCGCGGCCCGCTGCACGTTGTCGATACGCGCTCGCTGAACCCCTTCGACCGCCGCTTCATCGAAGCCGCCGAAGCCGCCGGCTACCGCTACAACCATGACTTCAACGGTGCGCAGCAGGAAGGCGTCGGCTTTTATCAGCGCACACAGCGCGACGGCGAGCGCTGGAATGCGGCGCGCGCCTACCTTCACGGCGGCGATGCTGGCGCTCTCAATGGCGGCCGCGACAATCTTGACGTATTGCCCGATAGCCAGGTGCTGCGCATTCTGTTCGAAGGCAAACGCGCGGTGGGCGTGCTGGTGGAGCGCGGCGGGATCCGGCACACGCTGCGGGCCAGGCGCGAGATCATTCTCAGCGCCGGCACTTTCGGATCGCCGCAGCTGCTGATGGTGTCGGGTATCGGCCCGGCCGGGCACCTGCGCGCGCAGGGCATCGACGTCGTGCACGATACGCCGGGGGTTGGGCAGAATCTGCAGGAACACCCCGACATGAAGCTGCAGCAGCAGCTCTCCAGCACCGATCTATATGCCTTCACCCTGCGCGGCGGCTTGCGCCTGCTGCGCGAATGGCGCCGCTACAAAAAGGAGCGCTATGGCATGTTCGCGTCCAACATCGCGGAGGCCGGCGGCTTTATCAAGAGCGATGCCAGCCTGCCGGATCCCGACCTGCAGTTGCATTTTTCCACGACGCTTGGCGATGCCAAGGCACGCAGCACGCATGGCTATTGCCTCCATGTGTGCGTGCTGCGCCCTCACAGCCGGGGACAGGTCCTGCTGGCATCTGCGGATGCGCGTGAGGCGCCAAGGATCGACCAGAACCTGCTGGGCGACACCCGCGACATGGAAACCATGCTGGCGGGGCTGCATGTCGTGAAGCGCGTGCTGGACCAGGAATCGCTTGCCCGGCTGGGTGGCAAGCCGCATACCCACGGGCACCTGCGCTTTGACGGCAGCGACGACGAAGCCGTGCGCGAGCTGATTCGCCAGCACGCGGACGTGATTTTTCATCCGGTGGGTACCTGCCGCATGGGGAGCGATGCGCAGTCCGTCGTGGATGCGCAGCTGCGCGTGCGGGGTGTGCAAGGCCTGCGCGTGGCCGATGCCTCGGTCATGCCCACGCTGGTCGGCGGCAACACCAACGCGCCAGTCATCATGATCGGCGAAAAGGCGGCAGACCTGGTGCGCGGCATCGAGCGGGCCGGCGCAATGGCCACGGCGGCACCGCGGGACGACCGGCGTGCCGCGGCCGTGGAGCCCGAGACTTCGGCCGCAGCGCAAGGCCGCAAAGACAGCCGGGCCGAGCACGCGGAGACTACCGCCATGCGCGGCAGCAGACTGCTTGCCACTGCCGTGGCGCTCGCTTTGACCACGGGCATCCACGCAGCCGAGCCGCGATCGGTGACGCCCACGCCGGGCAAGCCGGCGAGCGCAGCCACAGTCGCCGCCAATGCTGCCGTGCTCCGGCAGTTGCCCTTCAGCGACCGGAGCGACTACGAGTCGGTCCGGCGCGGCCTGGTGGCACCGTTTCGCGGCGAAATCAAGGATGCCGCGGGCCGGGTGATCTGGAGCACGGCAGCCTATGACTTCGAGCAGGCGGCAAAGAGCCCGGACACAGTCAATCCCAGCCTGTGGCGCATGGCGCAGCTCAACACCAATGCCGGCCTGTTCCAGGTCACGGACCGGGTCTACCAGGTGCGGGGCCTGGACCTGGCCAACATGACCATCATCGAGGGCGAGCACGGCATCATCGTCGTCGATCCGCTGATGACGGTGGAGACCGCCAGGGCGGCGCTGGAACTCTATTACAGCCATCGCGCCAGGAAGCCTGTCGTTGCGGTGATCTACACGCACAGCCATGCCGACCACTTCGGCGGCGTGCGCGGTGTCGTGGAGGAGGCCGACGTCAGGGCAGGGAAGGTGGCAATCTATGCGCCTGCCGGTTTCATGGAGGAGGCAGTCAGCGAGAACGTTTTTGCGGGCACGGCCATGTTCCGCCGTGCGCTGTTCCAGTCCGGCGCGGGCGTGCCCCGCAACGAGCGGGGGCAGGTCGACACGGGCATCGGCAAGGGCGGCGCCACGGGCGGCACGATCAGCCTGATCGCCCCCACGGTGCTGGTGAAGGGCCGCTATGAAACTCACCGCATCGGCGGCGTCGAGTTCGAATTCCAGCTCACACCGGGAACCGAAGCGCCGGCGGAGATGAATTTCTACCTGCCGCAGATGCGTGCGCTGTGCATGGCCGAGAACGCCACACAGACCATGCATAACATCCTCACCCCGCGCGGCGCCCTGGTACGCGACCCGAAGGCCTGGGGCAAGTTCCTGGACGAAAGCCTGGTGCGCTACGGCGACAAGGCCGATGTCATGCTGGCCCAGCACAACTGGCCCACCTGGGGCGGCGAGCACATCCGCACCATGCTGGCCGACCAGCGCGACATGTACACCTTCCTCAACGACCGCACGCTGCACCTGCTGAACCAGGGGCTCACGCCGGTGGAAATCGCCGAAGCCATGCAGAAGCTGCCGGGCGATCTGGAGAAGAAGTGGTACACCCGCGGCTACTATGGCTCGCTCAGCTTCAACTCGCGTGCCGTCTACCAGCGCTACCTGGGCTTCTACGATGCCAACCCGGCCAACCTGAACCCGCTGCCGCCGGTCGAAACCAGCCGGCGTTACGTGCAGGCGATGGGTGGCGGGGGCAAAGTGCTCGGGCTGGTGCGTGAGGCCCTGGACAAAGGCGACTACCGCTGGGCCGCGCAATTGGGCAACAACCTGGTGTTCGCCGACCCCGGCAACACGGCGGCGCGAGAGGCACAGGCCGACGCGCTGGAGCAGCTCGGCTATCAGAGCGAGAACTCGCTGTGGCGCAACATGTATCTGACGGGCGCGCGGGAACTGCGCGACGGTACTCAAGCTGCCGCGGCACGCAGCACTGCGGACCTGGTCAGGGCGCTGGAGCCCGCGATGTTCTTCGACTACATGGCCGTGCGGCTGGACTCGGACAAGGCCCGGGGCCATGACATGACGCTGAACTGGGTGTTCTCCGACCAGGGCAAGCCGTTTGCGCTCACTGTTCGCAACGGTGTGCTGACTTATCGGGAAGGCAGCCTGCATGCCAACGCGGATGCCACTGTCACCATGAGCAAGACGACACTGGACCGCATCAGCCTGCGCCAGCTCGATTTTCCCACCGCGTTGCGGCAGGCAGAGATCAAGGTGGAGGGAAACGGCCAGAAGCTGCCGGAGTTGATGGGCATGCTCACGACCTTCGATCCGGCATTCAACATCGTCACGCCGTAAGTGGCCACGCCGGCAATGTGCGCCCTCTCCCGCTTGCGGGAGAAGGCGCGTGATCCCGGCAATCGAGCGCGACTGTCCTGCGGCAGCTCCACCTGTCATTGCTCGGTTGATACAAGCTGTGTATTGCTCGACATACATAAAGTATTTTTCGAGTGTCATCGGCAAACGTAGCATCACCATCAATACGTTTGGAGAAGACAAGATGACAGCCGTTGCCCGCAATCCGAAGCGCATGGCACCCGCAGGGAGCCAGGCATGAGCGGCCCCTTGCAAGGCGTGCGCATCATCGACATGACGACGGTGCTGATGGGCCCGTACGCTACCCAGATCCTGGGCGACCTGGGCGCCGACGTGATCAAGGTAGAGCCGCCCGACGGCGACACCGTGCGCGAAGTCGGTCCGCGCCGCCACGCAGGCATGTCCGGCATCTTCCTGCATGCCAACCGCAGCAAGCGCAGCATCGTCCTTGACCTGAAGGCGCCAGGCGGACGTGACGCACTGCTGCGGATCGCGGCCGAGGCCGACGTGCTGATCTACAACGTGCGCCCACAGGCCATGGCACGGCTGAACCTGAGCTATGAAGAGCTTGCCAGGGTCAACCCGCGCATCCTCTACGTGGGCCTGTACGGGTATGGCCAGGGTGGCCCCTATGCCGCAAAGTCCGCTTATGACGACCTGATCCAGGGCGCAGTCGCCATTCCCACACTGGCCAAGCTGGCCGGCGGGGACGTGCCGCGCTATGCACCGAGCGCCATTGCCGACCGCATCGTCGGGCTGGCCGCGGTGAACGCCGTGACGGCCGGCCTGTACCACCGCGAGCGTTCCGGCGAGGGGCAGTCCATCGAGGTGCCGATGTTTGAAACGATGGCGCAGTTCATCCTGGGCGACCACATGGGCGGCCTGACCTTCGAGCCGCCCATCGGCCCGAGCGGCTACGCGCGCATCCTCAACGAGCATCGCCGTCCGTACAGGACCAAGGACGGCTACCTGTGCGTGCTGCTCTACAACGACAAGCAGTGGCGCAGGTTCCTGGCCCTGATCGGCCAGCCCGACCTGATGGAGTCGGATCCGCGCTTCAGCACCATTGTCGAGCGCAACAAGCACATCCATGCGTTGTACCGCATGGTGGCCGAGATCATGCCCACCCGCACCACGGCAGAGTGGACATCGGTGCTGGAAGCGGCGGACATGCCGGTGATGCAGCTGCATACGGTGGATTCCCTGATGTCCGACCCGCACCTGGAGGCGGTGGGCTTCTTCGACGTAGTGGAACACCCCAGCGAAGGCGCGATCCGCTCGATGGCGATTCCGTCCAAGTGGTCGAAGTCGCAGCCGCAAGTCGCGCGCCAGGCGCCGCGCCTGGGCGAGCACAGCGCGCAGGTGCTGGCTGAGGCCGGCTACAGCCGGGAACAGATCCGCGAGCTCGCCGCGCTGGGCGCGACGCGCCTGGCCGGCGATGCCAACGCATGACCCTGAACAGATACCGGGAGCCATCTTGAACGCGAACTTCGACACCTTGCCGCTCGTGACCATCCCACCCGAGGATGAGGCACTGCGCGGCCCCATTCGGGAATTCCTGCAAGCGGCGCTGCGCAATGTGCCCCCGCCCGTGCGCGCCCGCACGTGGATGGGCTTTGACGGCGAATTCAGCCGCGCGCTGGGCCGGCAGGGCTGGATTGGCCTGTCCCTGCCGCGCGAGTATGGCGGCGCTGGTCGCAGCGCCTTTGCCCGCTTCGTGCTGGTGGAAGAACTGATCGCAGCCGGAGCGCCGGTTTCGGCGCACTGGTTTGCCGACCGCCAGACCGCACCGCTGATCCTGCGCTATGGCAGCGAAGCGCAGAAGCAGTTCTTCCTGCCAAAGCTGATCGGCGGCGAGATCTTCATCTGCATCGGCATGAGCGAGCCCGATACCGGTTCGGACCTGTCTTCCGTGCGCACCCGCGCCTTGCGCACCGAGACCGGCTGGCGCCTGAACGGCCGCAAGATCTGGACCACCAACGCCCACCGGGCCCAGTACATGTGCGCGCTGGTGCGTACCTCTGGTCAGCACGGCGACCGCCACAAGGGCCTGTCGCAGGTGCTGATCGACCTGAGCCTGCCCGGCATCACCGCACGGCCGATCCGCGATCTCGCCGGTGACGGCCATTTCTGCGAGGTCGTGTTCGAGGACGTGGACCTGCCGGCCGATGCGCTCATCGGCGAAGAAGGCTCCGGCTGGAAGCAGGTCACCGCGGAACTCGCCTTCGAGCGCAGCGGCCCGGAACGCATCCTGACCAGCCTGATGCTGGCCGAGACCTGGCTGGCGGAGGTGAAGGCGTCCGGCCTGCCGGTGCCGGATTCGGTCAAGGCCATTGCCGGGAGCATCGTCGGCCGCATGGCCGTGCTGCGCGCCATGTCGCTGGCCGTGGCGGATCGTCTCGACAATGGCCTGAACCCCGAGACCGACGCGTCCTACGTCAAGGACCTGGGCACCGAGTTCGAGCAGACCGTGCCGGGTTGGATCAGCGAAGCGCTCGAGCAGATGCCAGGCTTTGTGCCGTCCGACGACCTGCTGCGCTCGCATGCCTACATCACGCAGCTGGCGCCGAGCTTTTCGCTGCGCGGCGGCACCCGTCAGATCCTGCGCGGCATCATTGCCCGCTCCCTTGGACTTCGCTGATACGGACACATCATGACTGATTCACTTGTGGATGCTTTCGAGCGCGCGCTGGCCGACCTGTGCGCGGATGAACAAGTGCGGCGCAGCGAGTCCGGCCAGGGTGCCGATGCGCAATGGCGCGCCATCGATGCGCTGGGTTTCACTGATGCGCTCATTCCGGCCGGACAGGGTGGGGCCGGGCTGTCGCTGGCCGAGGTTTTCCCGCTATTTGTTGCCGCCGGCCGTGCGGGGCTGAGCCATCCTTTCGCGGAAACCGCCATCGCCCGTGCGATCCTGGCCAACGCAGGCCGTGTGCACCAGGGCGAGTGCATTGCCGTTGCCCCGGCGCAGCGGCAGGCCGGTGATGCCATCGTGTGCCGCGAGGTGCCCGGCGGTGCGCTGGCGGACCAGGTGCTGGTGGGCTGGCGGGGCGAATGGCTGCTGATGCCGCGCGCATTGGCACAGGCAACGCCGGGTGCGTGGCGCCCGCAGGCGTCCGCCACGCTGCGCTGGAGCTCGGCTGGCCAGGCGGTTTTCCGCATGCCGGCCGGTGACGGCGAGGCGGTGGCGATCTGCAACGCCGCGCACGCAGCCGGCATGGCCGGGGCGATGACACGCATCCAGGCCATGAGCATTGAGTACGTCAACAACCGCCAGCAGTTCGGGCGCGCCATCTCGCAGTTCCAGGCCATGCAGCAGGAACTGAGCGTGCTGGCCGAGCAGGCAAGTTCGTCTACCTTCGGCGCGCGCCTGGGCTGCGCAGGCGACGGCTTCCTGCCGGCGCCGCTGCTGGCGGCCACCGCCAAGCTGCGTTGCGCCGAGGCCGCCAGCCGGGTCGCGGCGATTGCCCATGCGGTGCACGGCGCGATCGGCATCACCGAGGAACTGGCGCTGGGGCTCTTTACGCGGCGCCTGCACGAGTGGCGAGGCTGCGCCGGCACGGAAACCTCATGCGCCACGCTGCTGGGAGATGCGCTGTTCGCCCAGAACAGCGGCGCCAGCCAGGAGATCCTGGATTTTGCGCGGCTGCAACTTGCGCCGGCGGCCTGAACCCCTTAATCCCTGACACACACCATGCAGAAACCTGAATCCATCGTGATTGTCGGCGCCAAACGTACACCCATCGGGGCGTTCAATGGCTCGCTGGCTTCCCACACCGCTCCCGAGCTCGGCGCCGTGGCCATCCGCGCCGCGGTGGCCGAAGCCGGCGTCGATCCGGCTTCGGTCGACGAAGCCATCATGGGCTGCTGCCTGTTTGCCGGCCTCGGGCAGGCGCCCGCGCGCCAGGCCGTGCTGGGGGCTGGCCTGCCGGTTTCCACCCCGGCCACCACGCTTAGCAAGATGTGCGGCTCGGGTATGAAGTCCGTGATGCTAGCCCATGACCTGTTGCTGGCCGGCACCTGCTCAGTAGCGGTAGCGGGCGGCATGGAATCGATGAGCAATGCACCGTACATCGTGCCGCGCGGCCGCCATGGCTACCGGCTTGGCCACGGCCAGTTCCTCGATCACATGTACTGCGATGGCCTGGAGGACGCCTATGAGGGCCACCTGATGGGCTACTACGCGGACCTTGACGCGCAGGAGCGCGGCATCAGCCGCGAAGCGCAGGACGCCTATGCCCGCGAAAGCCTGCTGCGCGCCCAGCGCGCGGTGGAGGAGGGCGTGTTTGCGGACGAGATTACCCCGGTCAACCTCAAGCGCAAGAGTGCGGGAACATCGTTTGCGCGGGACGAGACGCCAGGGCAGTGCGATACCGCCAGGCTGCCAAAGCTCAAGGCCGTGTTTCGCCAGGAGGGCACGGTGACGGCCGGCAATGCGTCGTCCATCTCGGACGGTGGCGCCGCGCTGGTGCTGATGCGTGAAAGCGATGCGCAATGGCGGGGCTTGTCGCCGCTGGCCCGCATCGTCGGCCATGCCACGCACGCGCAGGCGCCGCAGCAATTCATAGATGCGCCGGTGGCCGCTATCCGCCGTGTGCTGGCCAAGACTGGCTGGACCGCGCAGGATGTGGATCTCTATGAGATCAACGAGGCCTTCGCCGTGGTGACCATGGTCGCACTGCGGGAACTGGACATCACGCACGACCGCGTGAACGTCAACGGCGGCGCCTGCGCCCTTGGGCATCCGGTCGGCGCCACTGGCGCGCGGCTGCTGGTGACGCTGATCCATGCGCTGAAGCGGCGTGGCCTGCGCCGTGGCATGGCCAGTCTTTGCCTGGGCGGCGGCGAAGCCACCGCTGTCGGCATCGAGCTGTGCTGAGCGGGGACGCACGATGAGCTATCTGCATGCACGGCAAGGGGCGGTGGGCTGGCTGACCATGGACCGGCCCGGCGCAATGAACAGTCTCAGCCGGGAGATGGTGAGCGGGCTTAGTGCGCATCTCAAGCTGTGGCGCGACGATCCGGGGATCCGCGTGGTGGTGCTGACGGGCAATGGCCGAGCCTTCTGTGCCGGCGCCGACCTGAAGGAAGTCGCCGCGCCGGCCGGGGCTGGCGAACCGGATTTCATCGACGTGGCCGTGGAGTTCTTCGACACGCTGCGCGGCTTTCCCAAGCCGGTGATTGCGGCGGTCAACGGGCTGGCAATGGCGGGCGGGCTGGAAGTGGTGCTCGCCTGCGACCTGGTGGTGGCGGCCGAGTCGGCGCGGCTCGGAGACGCGCACGCCAACTTTGGCGTATTCCCCGGCGCCGGTGGCGCGGCAGTGCTGCCGCGCAAGGTCCCTGTCAACGTGGCCCGCTACCTGCTGTTCACGGGCGATACCTTCAGTGCTGCCGAAATGCAGCGCCTTGGCCTGGTCAATGACGTGGTGGCCGGCGCCGAGCTGTGCGACCGCGCCCAGGCGCTGGCCGAAAAGCTGGCAGCGAAGAGCCCGCTGGTGCTGGCGCGCATGAAACAGGTCGCAGCGCAAGCCTCGGACAAGCCGGTGGCCGACGCGTTGCGCCATGAGCTGCTGGCGCTGCGCGACCACCAGCGTTCCCACGACATGCAAGAGGGGCTGCGCGCGTTCGCGGAGAAGCGTTCGCCCGACTTCAAGGGGTGCTGACCCCCAATCAACCGGAAGGACAACCATGGACCTGCTCTACTCCGAGCACCACAAGGCGTTCCGGCAGGAGATCCGCGCTTTCATCGCCGCCAACCTGCCCGACGACCTGCGCCAGCGCCTGCGTGCCGGCGGCTTTGCCAGCAAGGCGGATACCGAATTCTGGCAGCGCAGGCTGAACGCCCGCGGCTGGGGTGCCCCGGCCTGGCCGAAGGCCTTCGGTGGCGCCGGCTGGGATGCCGCCGAACAGCAGATCTTTGCCGACGAGTGCGCCTGCGCACCAGCGCCGCCACCGCACATCTTCAACATCACCATGCTGGGCCCGGTGCTCGCCCACTTCGGCAGCGACGCACAGCGCGGGTACTTCTTGCCGAAGCTGCTGAACGCCGATATCCAGGTGTGCCAGGGCTTTTCGGAGCCGGGTTCCGGTTCGGACCTGGCCTCGCTGAAGACCCGTGCCGAGCGTACCGCCGACGGCTACGTGGTCAATGGCCAGAAGATCTGGACCAGCCAGGCGCACTATTCGGACTGGATCTTCTGCCTGGTGCGCACGGACCCCAACGCGGTGAAACCGCAGGCGGGCATCTCGTTCATCCTGATCGACCTGAAGGCGCCCGGCATCACGGTGCGCCCGATCATCAGCATCGACGGCCGCCACAGCCTCAATGAAGTGTTCTTCGACAACGTGCTGGTGCCCGCCGAAAACCTGGTGGGCGAGGAGAACCACGGCTGGGACTACGCCAAGTTCCTGCTTGGCCATGAGCGCGCATATATCGCTGGCATCGGCCGCAGCAAGGAGCGTGTCGCCTATGCCAAGGCGCTGCTGGGGCGCCTTGAGCAGGAAGGGGAGGCAGCCGGGCGGCTGGCGGCGTGGCGCGGTCGCATCGCCATGATCGGGGCCGACCTGCATGCGCTGGAAGTGACGCAACTGCGCATGCATGGCGGTCATGCCGGCACGAACCTGTCGCCCATGCTCAAGGTCCGCGGCAGTGAGATCTTCCAGGCCATCACCGACGTCATCTGCCGCATGAGCGGCACCGACGCACTGCGCCTGGACACCGGCACGCTCACCAAGTCCTACCTGTACTCGCGCGCCGTTTCCATCTTCGGCGGCAGCACCGAGGTGCAGAAGAACATCCTTTCAGCCACTGTCCTGGATCTGCGATGAACCTGCAACTGAACGACATCCAGCAGCAGTTGCTGGACAGCCTGTCGCGGCTGCTGGGCCGCGAATACAGCTTCGAGAAGCGCCAGCAGTATGCGGCGCGCGACAGCGGCCACAGCCCCGAAGCCTGGGCCGCGCTGGCCGAACTGGGCGTGCCGGGCGCCGCCATTCCGGAAACCCACGGCGGCTTTGGCGGCGATGCGGTCGACCAGATGCTGATCTCGCAGGCCCTGGCGCGCTCGATGTCGCTGGAGCCCTACCACGGTACCGCGGTGATGGCGGCCACGGCGATCGGCGTCGCCGGCTCCGAGGCACAAAAGGCAGAGCTTCTGCCCGGGATAGCGCAGGGCGAACTGCGCGTGGGTTGGGCACATGCCGAGCGCGGCGCCGAGACGTTGGCTACGAAAGCCGCCAGGGCCGGCGATGGCTGGGCGCTTTCTGGCGCCAAGCCCTGCGTGCTGCACGCGTCCATCTGCGGCCACCTGATCGTCACGGCGCGGGCAGCGGGCAGCCAGGCGCCCGATCTCTTCCTGGTGGCATGCAACGCGCCGGGCGTGCGGCTGGAGGCCTACCGGCTGCTCGACGGCACTACGGCGGCCGACGTGAGTCTGGACGGCGCCCCGGCGCAGCGCCTGGATGGCGCTGCCGCATCGGATGCGGTGCTGCAGCGGGTGCTGAACGCAGGCATCAATGCCGCCTGCGCCGAGATGGTCGGCGCCATGGAAGGCGCCTACACGCTGACCGTCGACTACCTGAAGACCCGCAAGCAGTTCGGCAAGCTGATCGGCGCCAACCAGGCGCTGCAGCACCGCGCGGTGGACATGCTGGTGGCGCTGGAGCAGAGCCGCAGCTTGTCGCTCTCGCTGGCCTTGGCGCTGGCCGGCCGCAATGACCTGGCCGGCGGCGCTGCGCAGGTTCATGCCGCCAAGGTCTATATCGGCCAGGCCGCGCGGCACGTCACGCAAGAGGCCATCCAGATGCATGGCGGCATCGGCATGACCGAGGAGTACGCGGTTGGCCACTACCTGCGGCGCGTGCTGTTGCTCGACCAACTGCATGGCGATACGCAATACCACCTGGGCCGGCTCGAAGGCAGCCCGCTCAACTGAACCCACTAAACCAGACCGCAAGCGAGGCGCACACCATGTCTGAACTCATGTCCCTGCAAGGGAAAGTCATCATCATCACCGGCGCCGCACAGGGCGTCGGCAAGGCCACCGCGGAACTGGCGCTCGGCCTGGGCGCAAAGGTGGGCCTGGTAGACCTGAAGGCAGATGCGCTTGAGGAGATCACTGCGCGCTTTCCCGGCCGCACCGTTGCCTATGCGGGCAGCGTTTCCGATGCCGACTTCGTGGCCTCGTCCATGGAGCATGCGCTGTCGCACTTCGGCAAGGTCGACGGCCTGGTCAACTGCGCCGGCATTGTGCGCGCAGCGATGATCGAGAACATGACGCTGCAGACCTGGAACGAGGTCATCGACTGCCACCTGACAGGCTCTTTCCTGTGGCTGCAAGCGGTGGGTGCGCACCTGGTGGAGCGGGCGAAGCAGGGGGAGAAGGTCAGCGGCTCCATCGTCAACATCTCGTCGGAAGCCGGACGCCGGGGTTCGATCGGCCAGATCAACTACGCCAGTGCCAAGGCCGGCATGCTCGGCATGACCATGAGCGCCGCGCGTGAATGGGGCAAGTATGGCGTGCGCACCAATTCGGTTTGCCTGGGCGTGGTGGAAACGCCGATGACCGAGACCATTCGCGCAGAGCGCTTCCGTGACGGCATCCTCTCCATGATCCCGATGGGGCGCTGGTCGCAGCCGCATGAAGTGGCGCAGCCGATCTGCTTCCTCCTGTCGGATGCGGCCTCGTATATCCTCGGCCAGCACATCGGCGTGAACGGCGGGTATCACCTGTCGAGCTGAGCGGAAGAGGCCTGACTCCGCCGGCGTTGGGGTTCGGGCTCGCATCGTGGCCGTGGATGCCCTGATCTCCAGAATGTCGGCGCAGGCAGGCTGGTTGCCTGCGCGGATCAGGCGTCGTCCGGCGCCGATGCCGCAGGCGGCGCCGGCATGAGCTCACGGGCGATGGCGACGAAGTTCCGCGTGGTGGCGTTGACCGTTTCCGGCAGCGTTACCAGGGCAATGCCGAGATTCAGCCTGGCCGGCATGCCTGTCAACGGGATCAGCTTCACACCTTCGCCGGCCTGCCTGGCGGCGGTGCCCGGCACCAGTGCCACCCCGAGACCGCTTTCCACCAGCGCGAGGATGGAGGGCACCTGCACCGCTTCCTGGACGATGGGCGGCTGAATGCCCGCCTCGTGAAAGGCAATCATCGTCATGGAATGCATGGCCGGTACAAAGGCTCGCGAATACAGGATGAATGGCGTGGCGCCGAGTTCCGGCAAGTCCACCTCGTCACGCGCTGCCAGCGGCGAATCGGCACTGACGGCCAGCACCATCGGATCGGGCTGGAGCAGAAGCACGCTGGCGCTGGTGCGCTCGAGGATGGGGTGGCGCACCAGGGCGAGGTCCAGCGAATGTTCCTCGAGCCGGCGCAGCAGTTCCACCGTGGTGGATTCCTCGATCACTAGGTCCACGCGCGGATATTGCAGCCGGAACGTGCGGATCAGCCGCGGCATCAGCGAATATACCGCCGAGCCGACAAAGCCAACGCGCAGCTTGCCTTGTTCGCCGCGCTCGCCTTCGCTGGCGGCGCGGCGGATCTCATCGGCGAAGAAAAGGGTATTGCGCATCTGGCGCAGCACGGTCTCGCCCACAGGGGTGAGGCGAAGGCCCGAGGGCAACCGTTCAAAAAGGATGACGCCCAGTTCATCTTCCAGCTTGCGGATGGCGGTGGAGAGTGGCGGCTGGGCCATGTGCAGCCGCTCGGCCGCGCGGTGGAAATTGAGCGTTTCGCTCAGCACCAGGGCCTGCTTGATTTGACGAAGATCCATGCGTGATGAAACGAGCCGGTCGCGCGGCGAGTGTGCCGCAGGACAGACTATGCGCGAGGCCACGGCGAGGCGCAATCAGGCGCGACCCGTGCCCGGTGCAGGACTATGCCCGGGCGAGGGCGCGCACCTTTTCGATTTCGCCGTCCGGCAGCCAGCCGGCCAGAGTCTTGCCGTAGTCGTGCACGTCCGGTGCGCACGGCGGGGCAGGCCGCGCGGCCGGGGTGCGGCTAAAGCGCGGTGCTGGAGCTGGCTGCATGATGCCGTCGATGTCGATGAAGGTCTCGCGCGCCCGGAGGTGGGCGTGCTGCGGCGCTTCCTCAAAGCTGAGCACCGGCGCAAAGCAGGCATCGGTGCCTTCGAGGAGCGCGCACCACTCGTCGCGGGTGCGGGTGCGGAACACCTCGGCCAAACGCTCGTGTGCGGACTCCCAGTTGCCGGGGTCGAGCTGCTCGCCCAGGCTCGCGGGATCGATGCCGATCCTCTGGAGCAGGTCGCGGTAAAAGCGTGCCTCGATCGGGCCGGCGGAAATCCAGTGGCCGTCCTTGCACTGGTAGACGTTGTAGTAGTGCGCGCCGGAATCCAGTACATTGGTGCCGCGCTCAGGCCGCCATTGCCCGGCGGCCGTCATGCCGAAGAACACCGTGCCGAGCGAGGCGGCGCCGTCGACGATCGCGGCATCGACCACCTGGCCCTCACCGGACTTGCCCGTCTCGATCAGCGCGGCCAGCACGCCGGTGACCAGGAACATCGCGCCGCCGGCGAAGTCGCCCAGGTAGGCGGGCGGAATCGCCGGCGCCTGGCCGCGTCCGCCGATCGCGTTCAGGGCGCCCGTCAGCGAGATGTAGTTGATGTCATGCCCGGCGGTGTTCGCCAGCGGCCCGGTCTGGCCCCAGCCGGTGACCCGCCCATATACCAGGCGCGGATTGCGCGCCATGCATTCCTTCGGCCCCAGGCCCATGCGCTCGGTGACGCCAGGGCGGAAGCCTTCGATGAGCGCGTCCGCCTTTTCCACCAGGTCCAGCACCACGGCCACGGCCTGCGGATCTTTCAGGTCCAGCGCAATCGACTTGCGGTTGCGCAGCATCAGGTCAAACCGGCGCTCGCGCTTTACACCCAGGTCGGCTTCACCGGGGCGCTCGATGCGCAGCACTTCGGCGCCCATGTCGGCGAGCAGCATGCCGGCCATGGGGCCGGGGCCGATGCCCGCCAGTTCAATGATCTTCATGCCTGCGAGGGGTCCCATGGTGCTCCTTTGTGCGGGTCGGGGAGGGCGCTCATTCCACCGGGATGGCGGCGGTCTTCACGATATCGCGGGTGCGCTCGATCTCCGCCAGCTGGAACTGCCGGAGCTGCTGCGGGCCGCCGCTGAACACGTTGCCACCCAGGTTCTCGATGAACTTCGCACTTTCGCGCTGTTGCATCGCTTCGCGCACGGCATCGGAGAGCGCCCTGACGATCTTCTCCGGCACTTTCGCGGGCGCGAACAGGCCCGTCCAGGCGCTTACCTCGAAGCCCGGCGCACCGCTCTCGGCGATCGTTGGGACCTGCGGCAGATCCTTGAGCCGATGCGCCTCGGTCACCGCCAGCGCCCGGATACGGCCGGCGCGGATCAGCGGCAGCACGGCGCTGATCTCGCCGATGGAGTAGTCGACGTTGCCGGCCGCCACGTCGGTCATGGCTGGCGAGGTGCCCTTGTAGGAGATGGGATTGCCCTTGATGCGGAAGCGCTCATGGAACATTTCCACCACCACCTGGTAGCCGGCACTGCCGCTGGCGTAGTTGAGCTTGCCGGGCGCCTTGCGCGCTGCCGACACCAGATCGTCCAGCGTCTTGCAGGCAGAGCTGGCGGGCACCACCACCACCATGGCAAAGCGGGCGATGCGCTCCACCGGCGTGAAGTCTTTCACGGGATCGTAGGGCAGTGTCTTGAATACCGCCACGTTGGTCACCATCGACGAATTGCTGCCAACGAACAGCGTGTAGCCGTCGGGAGCGGCCTCGGCTACGGCGCGCGCCGCAATGAAGCTGTTGGCGCCGGGGCGGTTTTCCACGACAAAGGGCTGCTTGAATTTCTCGGTCAGATGCTGCGAGATGAAGCGGGCCGTGGTGTCTGCACCACTTCCCGGGGGCAGCGAAACGATCACCTTTACCGGACGGTTCGGATATGGGGACTGCGCCGTGGCCGGTACCGAGGCCAGCGCCAGCGACGCCGCGATCAGGTACAGCTTCAGGTGGTGGAATGTCATGTTGTCTCCTTTGTGGTTGTCTTCCCGGCCGCGTCTGCGTGGCGGCCGGGGCGTTGGCGGTCAGACGCGCCGCTCGAGGAAGGCGTCCAGGGCCGCTTCGTGCTCCGCGGTGTGATGCGCCAGTGCCTGGAAGCTGGCCGACATGTCCAGGATCGTGTTCATTCGGGAGTGGACGGATTCACGCAGCAGACGCTTGGTCATGCGCAGCGCGTGGCCGGAGTTGCGCGCGATGCGCTGGGCCAGTTCCATCGCCGTCGGCAGCAGGGCTTCAGCCGGCACTACCTGCGACACCAGGCCCCAGTCCAGCGCACGGCGGGCGTCGATGGTGTCGCCGGTAAAGGCCAGTTCGCACGCGCGCGACATGCCGACCACGCGCGGCAGCAGCCAGGCGCCGCCGTCACCCGGGATCAGCCCCAGCTTGACGAAGGTGGCTGCGAACACGGCCTTTTCCGAGGCAATGCGGATGTCGCACAGGCAGGCGAGGTCATTGCCCGCGCCAAGCGCAGGGCCATTCACCGCGGCGATGATCGGCACCTCCAGGCTGCCCAGGGCCAGCGGCACGCGCTGGATGCCGTCCCGATAGGCATAGCTGGACTTGACGGGCTCGCCCAGGCCGCTGCCCATCTTGTTGCGCAAGGTCTTGAGGTTGCCTCCGGAGGAGAACGCGGGGCCCGCACCGGTCAGCACCGCCGCGCGGATCGACATGTCGTGATTGAGCTTGCCGCACATCTCCGCCACCGCCTCGACTGCGTCGTCATCGGAAATCGCATTGCGCGTTTCCGGGCGGTTCATGGTGATCAGTGCGACGGCGCCTTCGCGCTTGAAGTCGAGAAAGCTGGTCATGGTGAGTATCGAATGGAATGGCTGGTGTCGGTCGTCGCCGGAGCAGGCGCTCCGGACAGGTTCCATTCGATGCTACGGATGATGGGGCGATGTGGAAAATACTTTTGGTATGTCGCGCAATACATCGGCTGTATCGCGCGGTATCAGGGGGTGATGGCAGCGAACTTTGCGGCATGGCGGGGGACGGGAGCCGGAGCGGTCCACCGAGCTGTCGTCAGACCCCCCGCGCTCTCCGGCAGCCGGTGAGATTCGTGCCGCATCCAATTTGCTAAACCGCCTCGCGCAACCGGCTGCGGTACTGGTGGGGCGTTACGCCTTTCCAACGCCGATAGGCACGAATGAAGTTCGACATCTCGCCATATCCCAGCGCTTCAGCCACTTTTAGGCTGCACTGGCCACAGTGCGAAACGCATGGAAGCGTCAAAGCCGGCAGCCCAGGAGACATCAGATGATCGGGCCCCGCGAAGAAAAACGTCGCATCAATTCTCGCTCATCAACGCATCACGTACCTCGACCAGCGCCGCCAGGTACTCGTCGTGGTTCTTCTTCATGCGCTCGGCCGGCCCGGCCAGGGAGATGCCGGCCGGCTGGCCGCCCAGCCATCCCGACACGGTGAGTCCGTGGACACCCTCGCTGCCTTCTTCCTGTGCGTCGTACCAACCGCGCTTGCGCCCTTGCGTGATCTGGGTCATAAGCGTGTCGATGTCGACGATGGTGTGTTCCGTGATCGGGCGCAGATCGCTGCCGGCCAGCGCGGAGCGGGCCTCCTCGGACGGCAGCAGGCCCAGCAGTCCCTTGCCTAGCGCTGAGGCGTGCAAGGCGACGCGGGAGCCAACTTCGATGATGTAGCGCAACGGCATCCGGCTGGGCTGCGTGGCGATGACCTTGACCGCGGTCTTGTCAAGCACGCCAAAGAAGGCACTCTCATTGGTCCTTGCCGTCAACTGCTCGACCGCTTCCTGTGCCACGGTGGTCAGCGGATCATTCTCGGCGATCTGCCGCGCGATCTCGAACAGGCGGCCGGTGGGGTAGAAGCGCCGGGTGCGCGAGGTGCGTATCAGGTAGCCCAGCGAATGCAGTGTGTGGAGCAGGTCGGAAGTGCTGCTTTCCGGCAGAGACAGCAGGCGCGCCATGTCGGAGTTGGATAGCTCGCGCTTTTCACGTGCGAAGACTTCAAAGACCGACATGGCGCGGCTGGCGGCAGGAATCAGGGTGGGCATGATGGCTGGACTTGGTTCGGTTGACGGCAGAACTATACGAAATTTCGTAGAGCTTGAGAAGCCTGCCTGCCGAATCCGCCGGCCTACCGCACCACGCCGCTTTGCCTCAGCCGGTCAATATCGCTCCCGGCGTAGCCTGCCACCTGCAGGATCTCGTCGGTGTGCTCGCCCAGCAGCGGCGCACGCTGGCGCACCGCGCCCGGCGTCTCGCTCAGCTTGATCGGCACGCCGGCGATTTTCACCGGCTTGGCCGAGCCCGGTTGTTCCACATCCACCAGCATCTCGCGCACCGCGTAGTGCCTGTCCGCGAAAATTTCTGCCGAGGTGTAGACCGGGCCAAACGGCACCTTGCCGCCAAGGCAAACGGCGATTTCTTCCTTGGTCCGCACCGACGTAAAGGCCTCGATGGCTTCGATGACCCGCTCCTGGCGCTGCACGCGTGCTGCATTGGTGGCAAAGGCTTCGTCAGTGGCCATCTCGGGGCGGCCGATCGCGATGGCCAGTTTCTCCCAGAAGGCGTCGGTGGCGCAGGCAATCGAGACGTGGCCGTCGCGGGCACGGAACAGGCCGAACGGGCACAAGAGCGGATGGCGATTGCCTTCGGGACCGGGCACTGTGGTGGTGTACGAGGTCTGGTAGACGATGCGCTCGCACATGGCCAGCACGGCGTCGGTCATGGCCACGTCGACGAACTGGCCCCGGCCCGTCTCGCGCACGCGGTTGACCGCGGCCAGGATGCCGATGCACAGCATCAGCGCGGGAATCGTGTCACCAACGCCGGGGCCGATCTTGGTGGGTGTGTTGCGGTCAGGGCCCGTGATGCCCATCATGCCACCCATGGCCTGGGACACGACGTCATAGGCGGGCCACTGCGCATAAGGGCTGGCCCCGCTGCGCGGATCCCCAAACCCCCGGACCGTACCGTAGACGAGGCGCGGATTGGTCTGGCGTAGTGTTTCGTAGGCCAGGCCCAGCCGTTCCATTACGCCGGCGCGGAAGTTCTCCACCACGATATCGGCCTTGTCGATCAGCCCGCGCAGGATGGCGCGTCCTTCCTCAGTCTTCAGGTCGATGGCGATCGATCGCTTGTTGCGGTTGACGCTCTGAAAATAGCCGCCAAAGTCGCGCAGCGTGTCGTCGGCGCAAAACGGCCCCGTCACACGGGTGCCGTCGCCGGTCATGGCTTCCACCTTGATCACGTCGGCACCATGGTCGGCCAGGATCTGGGTGCAGAAGGGGCCGGCCAGCATCTGCGTGAGGTCAATCACGCGCAGGCCGGCGAGGGCGCCCATAGGTTTGGCTTGGGTCTGCACAGGCACTCCTTGTCAGGCGGCAATCTTTCCCAGCATGGCATCGGAGATGATGCGCATCTGGATTTCGGAGGTGCCTTCGAAGATCTTGGTCAGGCGCGCATCGCGCCAGTAACGCTCGGCGGCGAAGTGCGTGGTGTAGCCCGCGCCGCCGTGGATCTGCATGCCTTCGCTGGTCACGCGCTCGCACATCTCGCTGGCGAAGAGCTTGACCATCGAGGCTTCTGTGTCGGCACGGGTGCCGTCGTCAATCGTCTCGCACACGGCATAGAGCAGCGCTCGCGCGGCTTCGATCTGCGTGGCCATGTCGGCCAGCTTGAAGCGGATGGCCTGGAAGTTGCCAATGGGCGAGCCGAACTGGGCGCGGTCCTTCGCATACTGGATGGAATCCTCCAGGCTGCCCTGGGCCAGGCCGATCGAGCGGGCTGCGGTGTGGGCACGGGCGGTTTCCAGCCCTGCGGTGGCGAGGTAGAAGGCCTTGCCTTGTTCGCCGACCATCTTCGAGGCCGGCACGCGGCAGCCGTCGAAGGCCAGCTCCCAGGTGGTCCAGCCGTGGTAGCCGATCTTGGGGATGATGCTGCCCTTGACGCCTTCCGGGAGTTCGCCGCGCGGCTTTTCCACCATGAAGGCGGACAGGCCCTTGTGGCGCGCCTTGGGGTCGATCACGGGGTCGGTGCGGCAGATCACCAGGATGAAATCGGCCTCATCGGCAAAGGTGCACCAGTACTTGCTGCCGGTGATGACCCAGTCGTCGCCGTCGCGCACGGCGCGGCACGAGATATTTGCCACGTCCGAGCCGGCGTTGGGCTCGGAAAGCGAGAAGGCGCCAAGGAACTCGCCGCGTGCCATGCGCGGCAGGTATTCGGCCTTCTTCTCCGGCGACAGGCCCTTGAGTGCGCCGATCAAGCCGTTGCCGCGGGCGATCAGGCTGCCCACGCTCATCCAGCCGCGCGAGAGCTGCTCGGCCACCAGGCAATATTCGTAGGCGCCCAGGCCCAGGCCGCCGTATTCCTCCGGGATCAGGATGCCGAAGTAACCAAGCTCGGCCATCTCGTCGATCAGCTCGCGCGGAATCTGGCCTTTTTCCGGGTCCAGCTTGTTGGCGATCGGCAGCACGCGCTCCATCGTGAACTGGCGCGCGGCCTCCTGGATCATGCGCCGCTCTTCGGTCAGTTTCTGCATCGTCTCTTCCTTTGATCTTCGATAGTCTGGGGCGGCCGCTTACGGCAGTACGTTGCGCGGGTCGGCCTTCAGGACGAGCTGCCACGCCTCGCGCGCCATCGGTTCCTGTTTCTCTTCCAGTACATGGGCCAGTAGGCCTGCCGAGCGGCCCACCAGCGCCAGGCCGCGCGCGATCAGGGGGTCCAGCCCCATGGCGGCCACGATGGCGCCGATCGCGCCCACCACGTTCATCGGCAGCTTTCGGTTCTGCTCCTTCACCAGCACCTGTGCGATGGCGTCCATCAGGCGCCAGTGCAGGCCGTAGTAGCCGTTCTGACGAGAGAGCTCACGCAGCGCGGGCACGCGCGGGTCGCCGTCCACGTGGATGGGATGGCCCACGCCGAACACCTGCTGGCGTCGCTCCTTGTAGCGGTGGATCAGCGTGCGGGCGGCTTCCAGCACCTGATCGTCCGTCGCGTCGTCCGTCAGCTCGCGGGTGCCTTCATTGAGCATCTCGGTGGCGTTCTGCATGGGGCCGAGGAACACGCTGCCGGCGCCGAGCAGGCCGGTGGCCACCGCGCCTTGCAGCGCTTCCGGCGCGCCGATGTAGGTCAGGCGCGCGGCCAGCGAGCTGGGCGTGATGCCGTGGTCGGCGGTGGTGA
Source organism: Cupriavidus sp. MPR-AND1C (assembly GCF_058809705.1). Lineage (NCBI taxonomy): Bacteria > Pseudomonadati > Pseudomonadota > Betaproteobacteria > Burkholderiales > Burkholderiaceae > Cupriavidus > Cupriavidus sp. MPR-AND1C. The sequence continues at coordinate 73,775 of NZ_JBXASU010000015.1, forward strand.
CCAGCAGCGCGTTGACCATGGTCTTTTCCTGCGGGCTGGGCAGGCGCGACAGCGTGGTGAAGAAGATCATGTCGACAAAGTCGAACTTGCCGATGATTTCGGTGGCGAGGTTAAGGCCACGCACCACGATCGTGTCCGTGGTGGTGTAGCCGATTTCAGTCTTTACCATGTGGCAGGCTCCTTGCCCTGATACGAGAGGACAGCGTCCAGCGCGGTCACTCCCTGGCCTTGCGGGCGCACCGCAAGGGGGTTGATTTCCAGTTCTTCGATGGTGCCTGCGTGCCTGACGACAAAGTCGGACAGCTTCACCAGCGCGCCGGCCAGCGCGTCGATGTCGAAAGCCGGCTGGCCCCGGTATCCCTTCAGCAGTTCGTAGCAGCGCGTCTCGGTAATCATCTCGTGCGCCGATGCCTGCGTGAGCGGCAGCAGACGGCGGCTGACGTCCTTGAACAGCTCGATGCTGACGCCGCCCAGGCCGAAGGTGCAGACATGGCCGAATACCGGGTCGCGGTGGATGCCCACCACGGCTTCAATGAATGGCGAGGGCAGCATCGGTTCCACCAGCACGCCTTCGATCTGCGGCGCGGCGCAGGCCTTGCTGCCGTTGGCGTGAATTTCCACATACGCCGCGACGGCCGCACTCTCAGATGCGATGCCCAGGCGCACGCCCCCGATATCGGTCTTGTGAGTGATGGCGGCACTGACGATCTTCATCACCGCGCGGCCGTTGGCCACATCGCGGAAGGCCTGGGCCGCGTCATCGGGCGATCGCGCCACCACGCCTTTAGGCGTGGGGATACCGGCCTGTTCCAGCAGCGCCTTGGTCTTGGCTTCCGACAGGTTGGCGGTGGCGCAGGCGCCGGCCATGCTGGCCAGCGGTCGCCATTGGCGGTCGAACCTGGCCTTCCAGCGGCCGTATTCGATGAAGCGCTTGACAGCCAGCACGGCGTTGCCAACCGCGCGCATGGGCATCAGTCCACCCTCGATCAGCTTGCGCTGGCCTTCGCCGGTGCGGTCGCTCATCCACACTGGCACGATGGGGGTGGCGGCTTCCTCGGATTGCACGCGCACCATGCTGTCTGCCAGCATGGCGGTGGTCTTGCCATACTCGACCGGGATCGGCACGAGAACCAGATCGGTGTTGGGGTCGCTAGCGGTGGCCTTGAGCGTGGCGTAGCTCACTTCCGTGTTGACCAGCACCTCCGCGGTCACGTCCACCGGGTTGCTGAACGCGGCAAATCCAGGGAGTGCAGCCCGGAGTGCCTCGGTTGTCGCCGGGGCAAACTCGGCCAGCTTCAGGCCGGCCAGGCCGACCATGTCGGAGGCCAGCGCCGCGGTGCCGCCCGAGAAGCTGTACACGGCCAGCTGTTCCTTGCCCGTGGGCTTGCGGCGTGCCAGCAGGGAAGCCACGTCGATCAATTCGTCGATATCGTCGACTTCGATGATGCCCAGTTGTCGGAACACGGCGGTGTTGATCTCGGCCGAGCCGGCTATGGCGGCGGTATGTGATTGCGCCGCCTTGGCGCCGTATTCCGACTTGCCCACCTTGATGGCTACGATGGGCTTGCCGCGGCGCGCCGCGTGCAGCGCAGCGGCCATGAAGCGCGGGCCGTTGCGCACCCCTTCCAGCGTGGTGACGATCACTTCGATGTCCGGCGCGTCGGCCATGTAGTGGATGTAGTCGCTGACCTCGAGGTCAGCCTCGTTGCCGCCTGAGCACCACAGGCCCACGCCCACGCCACGGTCCATCGCCTGGATGAAGGAGCGGCCCAGGCCGCCACCCTGCGTGGCCACGCCGATGGGGCCAGGGCGGCGGTCGATGCGCCACGCGGGCGAGAACGTCAGGCCCAGGCGCGCGTTCATGTTGTTCAGGCCCGGACAGTTCGGCCCGTAGATGCGCATGCCGGTGCTCACGACAATCTCGCGCATCTCGGCTTCCACTGCGCGGCCGTCTTCGCCGGTCTCGCCAAAGCCCGAGGTGAAGACGATGGCAAATTTGACCCCCAGCTTGCCGCAGTCGCGCAGCGTCTGGATGACCATGTCGGCGCGCACGGCCAGGATGGCCAGGTCAGGTGCGTCCTTCAGGTCGTGGACCGAGGCGACGCACGGTCGCCCGTGGATTTCGGTGCGCCCGGGATTGACCAGGTAGAGATCACCCTTGAACTCGGAGAAGGTGGTCAGGTTCTCCAGCGTGCGGCCACCGATGCTGTCCGGCTTCTCCGATGCACCCACCAGGGCGATGGAGCGCGGGTTCACCAGCCGTGACAGGTCGCTGAACCAGATGCCCTGGCTGCTCATTGCGCTTCTCCGGACGTGCGGCGCTTGAACAGGCAGGTGGCGGCCATTTCGGCCACCACTTCGCCGCGCTGGTTGATGCCCTTGCGCAGGAAGGCGATGATGCCGCGGTCCGGGCGGCTGGTGGCCTTCTGCTCCACCACTTCGATCTCAACGCGGAGCGTATCGCCGATGAAGGTGGGCTTGGGGAACTTCAGGCGGTTCTCCAGCACGCTGAAGAGCGAACCTTCGAAGAACTGGTTGGGAATCGAGCGCGAGGTCAGGCCGGCCATGAACGAGGCCACCAGCATGCCATGCGCGATACGCTGGCCGAAGATGGTGCCCTTCGCGTATTCGGCATCAACATGCACCTTGTTGAAGTCGCCGGTGAGCGCGGCAAAGGCGGCCACGTCCGCCTCGGTGATGGTGCGCGACGAGGTAACGTATGTCATGCCGGGCGTGAGGTCTTCCCAGTAGAGCGTGGTGTTGGCAATCTGTTCGAGGATAGCGGGTTGGGTCATGTCTTGTGTCTCCGTATGGCGTGTCAGGGATCAGGTCAGCGCGCTGATGCCCAGGATCTCGCGGCCGATGATGAGGGTCTGGATTTCTGTGGTGCCCTCCGGAATCATTCCACCGCGCGTGTCGCGGAAAATGCGCTCGATGGGGTATCCGGTGGCGTAGCCCATGCCGCCGTGCACCTGCAACGCCAGGTTGGCTACATCGAAGGCGGCTTCGGTGGCGTATAGCTTGGCGATGGAGCATTCCGTGCGGGAGCTGCCGTTCTGCATCGAACGTGCAGCGCGGTAGCCCAGCGCGCGTGCAGCCTGCGTCTTCATGGTCATGTCCACGATGTGCTTCTGCACCAGCTGGAACGAACCGATCTGGCGACCAAACTGCTTGCGCTGCAGTGCGTAGTCGACCGACAGGTCCAGCGCAGACTGGGCCGCGCCTACCGCGCCCATGGCCACATTCAGGCGACCGAAGTTCAGGCCAATCAGGATCTGGCGCAGGCCCCGGCCTTCCTGCCCGAGCAGGTTGGCGGCGGGCACTTCGGCGTTCTCGAAGGTGAAGGCGGACGTGCCGGTGCTGCGCGTGAACATCGTTTCGACCGGGGTAGCGTCATACTTGGTCTGGTCGCGCTCGACCAGGAACAATGACAGTTCGCCGTTGCAAGTCTCGCTGAAGGTGCGCGCTACCACAATGCCGAAGTCGGCGAACAGGCCGTTGGTGATCCACAGCTTGCTGCCGTTGAGCACGTAGCGGTCGCCGTGCTTGTCGGCGCGGGTCTTGATCTCCGCCACGTTGGAGCCGACATCCGGTTCGGAGATCGACACGAAGGCCTTGCGCTCGTTGCGCAGGAGTGGGCGCATGAAGCGCTCTTTCTGGTCTTCGGTGCCGTAGGCGTTGATGATGCCCGAGACGATGTTCAGCCCGTTGAGCAGGATGCGCAGCGACAGCCAGCAGTAGCCGGCTTCCTCCATCATCACAGCCCAGGTCAGGTAGTCCAGGCCCAGGCCGCCGTCGGCCTCCGGCAGATAGCCACCGAAGTAGCCGAAGTCGGCGAGGCCGGTCAGCACCTCGTGCGGGAAGTGCTTGTCCTTCTCCGCCTGGTCGATGCGCGGGGCAACGTGTTCCTTCAGGTAGCGGCGGATGTTGTCGCGCAGCAGCCGTTGATCGGCATCGAGGCCGTCGACGTCGACATTGGGATCAACCATAGCGGCCTCCGGTCACGAAGAGGGTGGTACCCGTGATGTAGCGGGCGTGTTCCGACACCATGAAGGCGACGGCGCCGGCGATATCGCTGGTCTGCCCCGGGAATGTCACGGCGTTCTTGGCCATCACGTTCTCGAGGATGGTGTCGTAGTTGGGCAGGCTCTTGATGTATTCGGTCTCGATGTAGCCCGGGGCGATGGCGTTGACGGTCACCCCTTTGCGTGCCTGCTCCAGCGACAGCGCACGGGTAAAGCCGATGATGCCGGCCTTGGCAGTGGAATAGTTGGCTTGGCCGGGATTGCCGAACAGCGCGCGCGAGCTGATATTGATGATCCGGCCCCACCCGTTTTCATGCATGTACGGCAGCGCTGCGCGAACGCAGTGGAAGCTGCCCTTGAGGGTCACGTTCAGCACCAGGTCCCAGTCCGCCTCGTCCATCTTCAGGATAGTGCGGTCCTTGACCAGTCCTGCGTTGTTGACCAGCACGTCTACGCTGCCGAAGGCTTCCTTGCCGGCGCCAACCATGTTGCGCACTTGCTCTTCGTTGCGTACATCGCACTGCACGGCAATGGCCTTGCCGCCGGTCGCCTCAATGCCGTGCGCGGTTTCGCTAGCGGCATCAAGGTCCAGGTCGGTGATGACCACCGCCATGCCCTCCTTGGCCAGCATGCGGGCGGTTTCGGCGCCAATACCGCGCGCCGAGCCAGTGACGATTGCCACGCGGCCGTTCAATCCAAGATCCATGTCTGCTCCTGTTGCGTTGCGTTCAGTGGGTTCAGTTATTGGCTAGCAGCGCATTGCGCACTTCGCGCAAGGCAGCCAGGTAAAGTTCGCGATGCGTCTCGATACGTTCGGTCGGCCCGGCCAGCGAGATGGCCACCGGGCGGTCGCCCAGGCGGGCCGAGACGGCCAGTGCCGTGACCCCGGCGGTGCCTTCGTCATGCGCCTCATACCAGCCTTGCTCACGACCGAGCGCCAACTGCGCCATCAACGGTTCCAGGTCTACCACCGTGTTCGGCGTGACGGCCGGGCGCTTGACGATGTCTAGCCGGGCGCGGGCCTCGCCCTCGGGCAACATGCCCAGCATGGCCTTGCCCAATGCGGAGGCGTGCAGCGCGACGCGCTCGCCGACGTCCAGGATGTAGCGCAGCGGCAGCCTGCTCTGGGCGGTAGCCGCAACCCTGACAGCGAGCGGTTCCAGCACGCCGAAGAAGGCGCTTTCGTTGGTCTTTTCGGTCAGCAGGCCAACGGCCTCCTGCGCCAGCTGTGTCAGCGGATCGTTTCTGGCGATCTGCCGCGCGGTTTCCAGCAACCTCGCGGTCGGATAGAAGCGCCGCGTGCGCGAGGTGCGCATCAGGAAGCCGAGCGAATGCAGGGTGTGCAGCAGGTCGGAGCAGCTGCTGTCAGCGACCGACAACAGCTTGGCCATGTCTGAATTGGACAGGTCTCGCTTTTCACGGGCAAACGCCTCGAACACAGCCATGGTGCGGCCGACAGCTGGTATCTGGGTTGGCAAGTCTTTTCTCCGAAATATCGAACATATCCACGAGATTTGATACCAGTGTACGAAGTGGGCCGATCTGCCGCAAGGTTTTTTTCGAGGGGGCGTACATTTCTACGATGTGTCGAATAACATGAGAGTCTAAGAAAATATGTACGTACAATGTGATGCAGAGCATCAGAAGACGCACGGCTTGCTCTTTTGCTTCCTTTTGTCTGAAACAGAAAGAAGAAATTTGGTAGTTCTTGAGGAATATCGGGTGGGGGCGTTGACTGGATGGCTTGCGAGCCAGACTATGTACGTACCTAATTGGATAAGTCGCAAGGACCGGTGCATGCAAGCAGGCGGGCCAAGCAGCACGAAGGGCAGGAGATGACCAAGAATCGCAGCGGCAATTACTTCGAAGACTTTCGCGTCGGCATGAGGCTTCGCCACGCCACACCGCGCACGCTGACCGACGGCGACCGTGGCATGTATATCGGGCTGACCGGCAGCCGCGCCGCGCTGTACACAGCTGCCACCAACGCCAGGCTGGCGGGACTGGAGCGGTGGCCCCTGGAAGACCTGTTGGTTTTCAATACCGCCTTCGGCAAGACCGTGCCGGATATTTCCCTGAATGCCGTGGCCAATCTCGGCTACTCGGACGTGCGCTTCTTGGCACATGTCTATGCGGGCGACACGCTCGCAGTGGAAAGCGAGGTCATCGGCCTGAAAGAGAACTCGAACCGCAAGAGCGGTGTGGTCTATGTGCGTTCCACCGCCATGAACCAGACCGGACAGGCTGTCCTGACATGGATCCGCTGGGTCATGGTGCACAAGCGCGATCCGGCCGCCCGATGCGGGCCCACCGTAATCCCGTCGCTCGAAGGCGTGGTGGCGCCATCGCGTCTTGCGCGGCAGGGTTACACCGCTGGCGTGCAGGACATCTGCATGACGACCGGCGTAACCGACCTGTGGGACGACTACGAAGCCGGCGAACGGATCGACCACGGTGCCGCCATGACGGTCAACGACAGCGATCACAGCATCGCCACGCGGCTGTACCAGAACACAGCGAAGGCCCATTTCGACGGCTTTGCCATGGCGTCCACGCCGGGCGGGGAGCGGCTGGTCTACGGCGGCCACATCATCTCGATCTGCAAGGCGCTGTCTTATGACGGTCTGGAGAACGCACTCTCCATCCTCGCCGTCAACGGCGGCAGCCACGTCAATCCCACCTATGCCGGCGACACCATCTGTTGCGCGTCGATGGTGTTGGACAAGCTGGATCTTGGCAGCGGCCACGTTGGCGGGCTGCGGCTGCGCACGATCGGTGCAAAGAACATCGGTAGCGCCGCGGAAATCCAGTTTCCCGGCCCGGAGGGCGGCAGGGCGGAGCATCCGTCGAATGTGGTGCTCGACCTTGACTACACCATCGCCATCCCTCGAACAGCACAGTAAGAAACACAACAATTGGAGAACGTCATGACCACGGCCACCCATCCGAAACTTGCCCTCTTTGCCGGCGAAAGGGCATTCCCCGCACTGTCCGCCTGCGAACACTTTGCCGGGAGCGAGAAGCTGATCGGCAAGGCCATGGACCTGCAGGTCGAATACGGCCCGGTGTTCGATATCACCTGCGACTGCGAGGATGGCGCCGCCGCCGGACAGGAGAAGGAACACGCGGCCATGGTCGTGCGCATGATCAACTCCGACCGGAACCGATTTGACAAGGCGGGGGTCCGCATTCACGATCCCGCGCACCCCGCATGGCGGCAAGACGTGGACATCGTCATCGGGCAAGCTGCAAGCCGGGTGGCATACATCACCATCCCCAAAGCGACGAACCACGAGCAGGTGAGGGAGGTGATCGACTATATCGGCCATAAAACCCGCGAAGCCGGTGTGAACCGCATCGTGCCGGTCCACGTCCTGATCGAAACGCACGGCGCGCTGCGGGACGTATTTCACATCGCAGCGTTACCGCATATCGAGGTGCTCGACTTTGGCCTGATGGACTTTGTCAGCGGCCATCATGGCGCCATTCCCGCCGCGGCCATGCGCAGCCCGGGCCAGTTCGAGCATGCGCTGCTGGCCCGTGCCAAGGCCGACATGGTGGCTGCCGCGCTGGCCAACGGCATCGTCCCCGCGCACAACGTCTGCCTGAACCTGAAAGACGCCGAAGTCATCGCCAGCGACGCAAGCCGCGCGCGCTTGCAATTCGGCTTCCTGCGCATGTGGAGCATCTACCCGGCGCAGATCCAGCCCATCGTCAATGCCATGCGGCCTGACTTCACGGAAGTGGCCGATGCCAGCGCCATCCTGATAGCCGCGCAGGATGCCGACTGGGGGCCGATCCAGTACAAGGGCGAGCTGCATGATCGCGCAACCTACCGCTACTTCTGGAGCGTCCTGGAGAAGGCGAAGATTACCGGCATGCCGTTGCCGGATGAAGCCGAGGCGCGCTTCTTCCAAGAGGGCGCCAGCGCTTAGCACAAGGACGAAGGCACATGGATTGTGCGTACAATTTGCGATGCAAATGCCCCACCACACTGCAAACCGTCCATGAGCGCCAGACCCAAAGACACCAGGCCCGAATCAACCGGCTCGCCCACACGCTACGCGGAACTGGCCAGCACGCTGGTCACCGATATCGCGGATGGCCGGCATGTGGTGGGCAGCTTGCTGCCCACCGAGCACGAACTGGCGGCATTGCACGGCGTGAGCCGGCACACCGTGCGCGCCGCGCTCCAACGGTTGCAGGACCTGGGCTACATCTCCCGCAGGAAGTCGGTCGGGACCATGGTCGAGAGCGCCAATCCCAAGGCATCGTTTACGCAATCGTTCGGCACCGTGGAAGATCTGGTGCAGGTTGCGGCGACGGAAGTCCGCGCCATTGAGGACGTCCGCGATGTCACGCTGGATCGAGCCGCCGCGAGGCACTTGCAGGCGCCAGTAAAAAGCGAATGGCTGGTGTTTTCCGGCACGCGCGTTGCCGCGAGAAAGGGCGGCACTCCGGTGGCATGGGCTGAGATCTACGTCGACGCTGCGCTCTCCCGCATCAGTCAGACGATCCGCGACAATCCGGACGTGCTTGTCAGTGCCCTGATCGAGCGGGAGTGCGGCCAGGCCATCGCCGAGATCCGCCAGGTCGTGACCGGGATGCTGATCGAGGAACCGCTGGCCAGCAAGCTGGGCGTGCCAGCAAACTCCGCCGGTTTGCGCCTGATCCGCCATTACAAGAGTGCCGGGGGCCGGATCCTCGAAATTACCGACACCATCTATCCTGCAGACCGTGTATCCGTGGCATTTCAGTTGAGGCGGACTCGGGGATAGTTGTTGCCTCCTTGGGTCAGGGTTACCAGCGAGACACGGTCTTGCGCCGAACGGCGCCCGCCAGCTGCAAATGCTTCATGCTGCGTCCGGCGCCGCCACCAGCGCCATCAGCGGCGCCATGCATGGGCTGGCCGCCGCCAGCGCGCGCTGTTCGTCGAGGATGTCCTGCAGGATGGCATGCGTCGTATCCGGGTTGGCCAGCACCACGCGGAAAACGGCGATCGGGCGCCCACCCCACTGTGCCGACATCAACTGCGTGCGCGATACGAACGAACGGCCGGCATCGCGCTGCATTTCCTGGATGCTGATGGTCAGCGCATCCAGGGCGTCCAGGATCTTGTCGCGCCTTTCGGCGCACGCCGTTGCCAGCGCGGCATGCACGGTCTCGGGCACATGGCGATAGGTCAGGATGCAAAGCTGCGGGCGGCTATTGAGCTCGAAATCCGGCTGCCGCGCTATCAGGGATGCAAAGTAGCGGGCGTTATCGATGCTGCGATCGATCAACTGCGCCAACCCCTTGCGACCGAGCAGGTGCAGGTTTGCGTAGAGCATGACTGCCGCAGCGCCCCGCGATCCCTCGAGCGTATGGCGCCCCAGGTCCACCGAGCCCTTGCGCACAATGTAGTTCGCATGCTGGATGATTTCCTGCGTCCACGCCGGGCTCCGGAACAGCACCATGCCGGCGCCCATCGGCACGTAGAACTGCTTGTGCGCATCGATGACGACGGAATCGGCACGCTCGATGCCCGCGAAGCGCCAGCGCTCGCGCTCCGACAGGAGCGTTGCGCCGCCCCAGGCGGCATCCACGTGGAAATGGCAGCCGGCCTCCTGGGCCACATCCGCGATCGCGTCGAGCGGATCGACCGCGCCCGTCTCCGTCGTCCCCGCTATGCCGACGATTGCCATCGGCCGGATGTTGCGCCGCTGCAGGTCACGCAGGGTGTCGCGCAGCAGGTCGATGCGCATGCGCCCGTCCGCATCGACCGCGACCGGTACAAGATTGTCGCGCCCGATGCCAAGGACATCGGCCGCTTTTCGCAACGAGTAGTGGCCGCGCTCCGAGACGACGATCGCGAGCCCGTCATGGCCGTAGTGGCGCAGCGCGGCCACCATGCCGGCGCGATGGATGCCGGCGAAGCCATCACACGCGCCCAGCAACTTGTTGCGGCTCGCCCATAACGCGGTGAGGTTGGCGACCGTGCCGCCAGAACAGATCGCGCCGAGCGCGTGGTCGGCATCGTGCAGCCACCTCCCATAAAACGCGCTGTCCTGGGCAAACACCAGCTTGTGCAGCATGCCGATGACCTGGCGCTCGAGTCCTGTCAGCGCGCCCGACGTCTCGAGTTTCACGACGTTCTGGTTCAGCGCCGCCACCACCTTGGCCAGCGAAGGCATGAACGACGGTAGCGACGACGTCATGTGTCCGACGAATGTTGGCGATGCCACGGGCATCACGTGCCGAAAAACGTCGTGGAGCAGATGATCGGCATGCGCTTGCGGCGATGTCGGCGTCTCTGGCAGTTCTACCGACGCGAACACCGCCTCGCGTGTGGCGCAAGCGCCGACCGGATCAAAACGCTCGCCCGCGAAGAAATCCGCCGGATGCTCGGCGATCCATTGTTCGAGCGACTCGAATGCGCCGCGATCCGCATCGAACCAGCGCAAGGGGCAGTCGTCGCCCCCGTCTGTGCTTTGTGAGGTCTTTTCGCGAGGGATGTCCGGCTTCATTTGCATTACCCAGTTCAATCTAGTGCCGCCATGGTGTGCCGGGCATTATGCCGGAGCGGACGGGATCCGCCACAGGTCGTGACTCCGATAGCGCATCGTGCGTGCCTTCGCGGCGGCAAACGAGCGCCAGTCAGGGTGGCCGCCCGGGAGCTTCTTCCTGCTGCCGGCCATCAGCCAGCGCGCGGTTGGCGGGCAGCGAGGAAGCGCTCGTGCGTGAGCGACGTTATGGCTACCAGAAGGGTAGGCCTCTAGCGAATGATACCCCGTGATTTACGGCGCTTCGTGACGTTGTCAGAGCGGTTCTTGATTCAGGCTCCTGGATTCACCGGGTGACACCGGCTGGGCGTGCTGCGCGATGGCCTTCTCGAAAACCGCAGTGCTGCGGCCTTGTCTCGCTGGGCGCGCAGCGGGAAGTTGATGGCATTTCCCGCCTGGTCGACCGCCCGTTACAGATACTTCCACTGGCCCGGCAACAACAGCGCCGGTACTGCCAACGCGAACGGCTCGAACCAGAACATGGGGCTGGACAACTTGTTCTACACAAACACGCTGGCGCAGACGGCCGCTGGCTGCTATGTCATCGGCAATTGTCCGTGAGTCGCCGCGATGTGGGGTCGCGGGGCGATTCATTCGACAGGCCGGCCCGATTTGGAAAGCGCCGCCGTGAGGCTTGCCACATGCAATGAAACTGCCATATTCACCCTGCCGCCGATCCTGCTGCAGGGTGTTTCTTTGCTCGTGAACGGTTCCCGGAATCGCCGCGAGGACATCTAGGGTTCGATGCCGAGCGCTGCGATCTTCTTGTACAGCGTCGCGCGACCGATGCCGAGCCGGCTGGCAGCCTCGGCGACGCGGCCGCCGGTGGCGCGCAGCGCATCCGACAGCAGGCGCCGCTCGAATGCCCGCATCGCCTCCTCGTACCGCTGCGGCGTGGCGGCGGCAGTCGCCTCGCTCGCATCGTCCTTGCCCGGGGCAGCGTCCTCCCCGCCGCGCGGGGCATCCGCGTGCGTGCCGAGGCCCGCCATGCCATGGCCATCGCCGATGAAGCGCGCCAGCGAGCGCGCGTCGATTCGCTCGCTGTCCGACAGCATGACCGCGCGCTCCAGCGTGTTCTGGAGTTCACGCACATTGCCGGGCCAGTGGTAGGCGCAGAGCAGCCGCAACGCTTCCTCGTCCAATTCCAGATGGCCGGCATCGCGCTGCGAGCAGAGTCGGTCGAGGATGGCGTAGGACATCGCCTCGATATCCGACAGGCGCTCGCGCAGCGGCGGTACGTGGATGGTCAGCACATTGAGCCGGTAGTACAGGTCGGCGCGGAACCTCCCCTGCGCCACCAGGGCCGGCAGGTCGGCTGAGGTTGCGGCAATGATGCGGGCATCGGCGCGCACGATGCGGTTGGAACCCAGTGGCTCGAACTCCTTGTCCTGCAGAACACGCAGCAGCTTGCCCTGCAGCGGCAGCGGCATGTCGCCGATCTCGTCGAGGAACAGTGTCCCACCGTGCGCGAGTTCGAACTTGCCGACGCGCCCCTTGCGGTCCGCCCCGGTATAGGCACCGGCGGCGGCGCCGAAGAACTCCAGCTCGAGCAGGGTGTCCGGGATGGCGGCGACGTTGACGGTGACCAGTGGCCTGTCGGCGCGCCCCGAGGCGCCGTGAATGGCGTGCGCCAGCAGTTCCTTGCCGGTGCCGGTTTCGCCCAGCAGCAGCACCGGCGAGCCGAGCTGCGCCGCGCGGCGCGCCAGGCGTTTGGTTTCCAGGCTGGCGGCGCTGGTGCCGACGAAGCTGGAGAAGGTGTACTTGGCGCGGCGGGCCTGGGCGAGTGACTGTCGTGTGGCGATCAACTCCGCCTGCAGGCGCGAGTATTGGCTGAACAACGGTGTCAGCGCCTTCAGCTCGGCGAACAGAGCGAAGCCCACCGCGCCGATCGTGTTCCCCTGGCCGTCCTTGATTGGCAGCCGCGTGACCACCAGCGGGTCGCGGCTGGTTTCGAGGATATCGAGCAGGATGGGCTCGCCGCTCGTCACCACCTCGCGCATCAGGCTGTGAGGGATCACGGCTTCGCAGTCCCGGCCGATGGCATTGCGCGGATCGGCGAAGCCGAAGCGCGCCGCATAGTCCTGGTTGATCCAGACGATGCGCGCATCCTGGTCGACCACCACCGTGCCTTCGCTCGAGGCGTCCAGCGTATCGAACAGTGACTGCATGGCCAGCTTGCGTACGTGACCGTAGTCGGCCAGCAGCTTGCCGCTGTCGTTAGCGTTCATTTCAACGTTCCTGATGGCGCCGCGCATGCCGGCCTACTCGTCTCTGGTCTCTTAATGGAGACAGTGTGTCCATGTTTTGAGACGTGGCATCCGAAAGACATTCGGCCACTTTCCCTGCTTCCTGGGGCGGTCGGTGGCCCTTGCGGCGGAGATCGCCCCAGGTTGTGTCTCCAGATCGAGACGGATTGTACCCGCAATCACCGGACCGACGGGACCGTGCCCTCGCCGTGAGCCGCCAGGGAAGCCGGAATGCCGCGTGGGACAAGGATTTGCGCGCCAGTGGCACGTTTTGTGCGTTGCATCACCGCCGCGCGGTGCCTTTCACCACGCCCTGACGGGCAAGCCAACCGCCCGGCAGCGTATTCACACGGACAAAACGATTGGAGACAAGATGTCCTTCCTGATAGTGATCGCCGCACTGGCGTTCCTGATGCTGGTCGCGTACCGCGGCTATAGCGTGATCCTGTTCGCCCCCGTCGCTGCGCTCGGCGCGGTTCTGCTGGTCAACCCCGAAGCCGTGGCACCGGTCTTCTCTGGCATCTTCATGGAGAAGCTGGTCGGCTTCGTCAAGCTGTACTTTCCTGTATTCCTGCTCGGCGCCGTGTTCGGCAAGGTCATCGAGTTGTCGGGCTTTTCGGAATCCATCGTTGCCGCGGCAATCAAGTACATCGGCCGCTCACGCGCCAATGCAGTCATCGTCGCGGTGTGCGCGCTGCTGACCTACGGCGGTGTCTCGCTGTTCGTCGTGGTGTTCGCGGTCTATCCTTTCGCTGCGGAACTGTACCGGCAGAGCAATATCCCCAAGCGGCTGATGCCGGGCGCGATCGCCCTGGGCGCCTTCAGCTTCACGATGGATTCGCTGCCGGGCACGCCGCAGATCCAGAACATCATCCCCACCACCTTCTTCAAGACCACTGCCTGGGCGGCACCCATGCTGGGTACCCTGGGCGCGGCCTTCATCGTCGTGGTCGGGCTGTCCTACCTGGAATGGCGCCGGCGCGCGGCGGCCGCGCGAGGCGAGGGCTATGGCGACTCGCTGCTCAACGAACCTGAGCATGTCGACTCGACCCACCTGCCCAACCCGATGCTCGCGATCGCTCCGCTGATTCTGGTCGGCGTGGCCAACTTCGCGCTGACCAAGCTGATCCCGCAGTGGTACGGCGACAAGTACTCGGTGGATCCGTCCGTGCTGCCGGGCGTGCACGCCCCGCTGACCGTGTCGATCAAGAGCGTGGTGGCGATCTGGGCCGTCGAGGGCGCGTTGCTGCTCGGCATCCTGCTGGTCTTGGCCACCGCCTTTGGCCGCGTGCGCGAGCGCTTCGCCTCCGGTACCAAGGTGGCGATCTCCGGCGCATTGCTGGCCACGCTCAACACCGCGTCGGAGTACGGTTTCGGCGGCGTCATCGCGGCCTTGCCCGGCTTTCTTGTGGTCGGCGATGCACTCAAGAGCATCCCGAACCCGCTCGTCAATGCCGCCGTCTCGGTCTCGACCCTGGCTGGCATCACGGGATCGGCCTCGGGCGGCATGAGCATCGCGCTGGCCGCGATGTCGGACACCTTCATCAAGACCGCGCAGGAAATGCAGATACCGCTGGATGTCCTGCATCGCGTGGTCGCGATGGCCAGCGGCGGCATGGATACGCTGCCGCACAACGGCGCGGTCATCACCTTGCTGGCCGTGACCGGGCTGACGCACCGGGAATCCTATCGCGAGATCTTCGCCGTGACGCTGATCAAGACGCTCGCCGTGTTCTTCGTGATTGTCACGTTCTATGTGACCGGCCTGGTCTGACTACGCTTCGGAGCTGATTCATCATGACTACTACCTCTTCCGCCCCGCTCGCGGGCAAGACCGCCCTCGTCACCGGCTCGACCAGCGGGATCGGCCTCGGCATCGCCAGGGCGTTGGCCAAGGCGGGCGCCGACATCGTGCTGAACGGATTCGGCGACGCCGAGGGCGCCGTCGCACAGATCGAGGCGCTTGGCGTGCGTGCCATCCACCACGGCGCGGACATGAGCCGGCCCGGCGAGATCGAAGCGATGGTCGCTTTCGCGGCCGAACGCTTCGGTGGCGTGGACATCCTCGTCAACAATGCCGGCATCCAGTTCGTCGCGCCCATCGAGGACTTCCCCGCGGAGCGCTGGGACGCGGTGATCGCCATCAACCTGAACGCCACGTTCCACGCCATGCGCGCTGCCTTGCCGGCCATGCGCGCACGCGGCTGGGGCCGGGTGATCAATATCGCCTCCGTCCACGGGGTGGTCGCGTCTGCGGGCAAGTCCGCCTACGTGGCGGCCAAGCACGGCGTGATCGGCCTGACCAAGGTGGCCGCGCTCGAAACCGCGCGCAGCGGCATCACGGTCAACGCAATCTGTCCGGGCTGGGTGCTGACCCCGCTGGTGCAGCAGCAGATCGACGACCTTGCCCGGCGCGAAGGCCTTGCGCCGGACGAGGCCAGCGTCAGGCTGCTGGGCGAGAAGCAGCCTTCGGCGCGGTTCGTCACGCCGGAGCAGATCGGCGAACTGGCCGTGTTCCTGTGCTCCGGCGCCGCCAGCGAGATGCGCGGCGCCGAACTGAAGATTGACGGCGGCTGGACGGCGCAGTAGGCGGCCTCGAACCTGGGAGCAAGTAGAGGGCTTCTGCCTGGGTGTCGGACGCAGCCGGATCCCCATTTGCCGGCATGGGGAGCGCACTGGCAGCAGCCTCCGACACCTCCATCGCCAATGGCAGCGCACTACTTCACAGGTATCGCATAATAGTGCCAGCCGGCGTATTGTGACTAAAGACGGGCGGGAGACAACAACGTGAGCGATTCCTTTGCGAAACAGGATCTCTATGGTGCGCGGACCGGCAAGATAATGAGCGCGCGCCAGGCGGTGCAGTTGATACGGGATGGCGATACGGTTGCCACTGGCGGCTTCGTCGGTATCGGTTTCGCGGAGAACATCGCGGTCGCGATGGAAGAGTTGTTTCTGGAGAGCCAGGCAGCCGAGTCATCCGATCTGCGTTATCCGCGCAATCTGACACTGGTCTACGCGGCCGGGCAGGGCGACGGGAAGGACCGGGGGCTAAATCATCTCGGCCACATGGGTCTTGTACGACGCGTGATCGGCGGTCACTGGGGCCTGGTGCCGCGGTTGGGGGAACTGGCCGTCAACAATGCGATCGAGGCGTGGAATTTGCCGCAGGGGGTGATCTGCCACCTGTTTCGCGACATTGCTGCCGGCAAACCAGGCACATTGACGCGCGTCGGCCTCGGTACCTTCGTCGATCCACGGTGGGGCGGCGGAAAACTCAACGCCCGCACGCAGACCGACCTTGTGCGGCTGATGCCGATCGATGGCCGCGAGTACCTCTTCTATCAGGCTTTTCCGATCCACGTCGGTATCATCCGCGGCACCACTGCCGATCCGGATGGCAATATCACGATGGAGCGCGAGGCGCTGACGCTCGAAGCACAAGCCATTGCGATGGCGGCGCATAACAGCGGTGGCATTGTCATAGCGCAGGTCGAGCGCCTGGCAGAGCGCGGCACGCTCAGGCCGCGCGAGGTCAAGATTCCCGGGGTGATGGTCGATGCGGTGGTGGTGGCGGAAAAGCCGGAGTATCACATGCAGACATTTGCCGTGCCATACAGCGCGGCATTCGCGGGTGAGTTGCGTGTGCCGCTGGCGAGCATCGGCGGCATGCCCCTGAACGCGAGGAAAATCATTGCCCGGCGTGCGGCGATGGAGCTGCGTAACAACGACGTTGTGAATCTGGGCATCGGTATGCCGGAGGGCATCGCAAGCGTTGCGGCGGAGGAGAAAATCATTGATCTGCTGACGCTGACCGCGGAGCCAGGGGTGATTGGCGGCATTCCGGCCAGCGGGTTGAACTTCGGCGCTGCGACCAATCCGCAAGCCGTGATTGACCAGCCAAGCCAGTTCGATTTCTACGATGGCGGCGGACTCGACGTTGCCTTTCTCGGTCTGGCGCAGGCGGATGCGCAAGGCAACGTCAACGTCAGTCGCTTTGGCCACCGGCTGGCCGGGGCGGGCGGTTTCATCAATATCTCGCAGAACGCGCGCAAGGTCGTATTTGTCGGGACGTTTACCGCCGACAAGTTCGAGCTTGTCGTCGAAGAAGGCAGGGTGAGCGTGCGCCACGACAGGCCCGCAGTCAAATTCGTTGACGCAGTCGAGCACCGAACCTTCAGCGGCGGATTCGCACGCGAGGCCGGAACAGTGATTCTATACATCACTGAACGATGCGTATTCGAGTTGGGCGAGTCCGGGATTGAGTTGACAGAGATCGCACCGGGGATGGATCTGCAAGGCGATATTCTTGCGCACATGACCTTCCGTCCCTCTGTTCGCACGCCACTGAAAATCATGGACGCGCGCATCTTTGCTCACGCCCCCATGGGATTGCGTGCTCAGTTGCTGGATCTGCCGATAGCGCAGCGGTTGCGCTACGACGCAGAGACCAAGTGCCTCTATATCAATCTCGCGGGAATGGAGGTCTGCAGCGTCGACGATATCGAGCGTATCCGACGCGCTGTTGACGAGCGCCTGGCGCCGATCGGCGAGAAGGTATCGGCCATCGTCAACTATGAGCATTTCAGTTTCCTGCCGGAGCTGGCCGAGGCCTACGCGGAGATGATGGCCGATTTGAGCGCACGTTATTATCGCAGCGTGACTCGCTACACCACCAGTGCCTTCGAGCGCGCTCAACTCAAGAGCGCGTTGGCGCAGCATCTGGGCGATCTCAGGCTCTTCTCGAGCGAGAATGAAGCTGGGGAACATCTGGACTAGTACAACATCCTGTAAATGGGTGGGATAGCGAGATGTCATGCGCGCGCGAATCGCGTTGTGGGCTCACGAGGGCCACTCCAATACCGCCATTGCGCGGGAATTGGACGTATCGGTACAAACGGTCTGCCTCTGGCGTAAGCGCATTGCCAAGCACGGTGCCCAAGGCATTCGCGAGGGCGAGCGTAGTGGCCGTCCGCCACGCATCACGCACGAGGCGCGGCTACAGTTGATCGCGCTGGCCTGTGAAACGCAGGAACCTGAGGGACGGTTCGCGCCCGGGGCTCCCGGGGTTCCAGATTGTACGGAGTCAGACGGCCTCTCGCGCGAGATCCAGTGCGACGTCCACAATCATATCCTCCTGCCCACCGACCATCTTTCGACGACCCAGTTCGACAAGGATATCGACGGTCTTCAGGCCATAGCCCGTCACCCTTCGCGTGTCCAACCGAATCGGTGCCGCTCCTGGGTTGCCTCGTGTCGCGCATCGTCCTCGGTGTGCAGATAGGCGCTGGTGGTCGAGATGGACGCGTGCCCAAAATTATCCCGTACAAAGCGCAGGTCCACCATCAGCTCATCGGCGGCCGGCACCAGCCGTGTCTTGCTGCCCTCTGCCAAACCTGGGGCGGCAAGGGCAGTCTCGGTTGCTGCAGCGCCGCCTTGCCAACCGCCCGGATTGCAGCTGCGGGGCAGGCACAGGCATTCGCGGGGCGAGATGCACTGCACGCATTGCCAGCTCCTATTCTTTATACGCCGCCCCATCTGGCGGAGCGGATTCGCGCCGAGCAGGCCGCCATGGAGGCAAAGGGCGGGGACGCCGGTGGTGAGCGCAAGGCCATCTCCGCACTGTTCGCGGATGTGGCCGGCTCGACGGCATTGATCCAGGAGCTGGATCCCGAGGAAGCCCGCAGCCTGATCGATCTGGTCGTGGCGCTGATGATGGAAGCGGTGCATCACTATGAGCATGTGGGGTATACACAATTGCCCCCATCGTCGACGGCTCGTAAGCCTCGCAGTGTCTTCGCCGCGACATGCACTTCTTTCAGCCCCAGCCAAATCGTCTTCACGCCGGGCTCGCCATCACTCTTGCGGCCAAGGAATCCGCCAAGGTTTGCTCCATGGTCACGGGCGTCCCTCCGAGCGAGTTCCGTTCCTTCATCCCCAGTGGAGCGATCTCCAGTGTCGGTACGCCAGTGTGACGTCATAGCGATTGGCGCGGACCTTTTTGGGCGATCGCTTGGACTCGCAATGCCGCGCTGCACAAATTTGGATTATTTGTGAAAACGCAATAATTCGCTTATTTGTTGACTTGACGCCACAAAACTAAGCGTCTAGGATGCGCGCAACCGCCGCATTTGTTCGTCTACAGAACTAATGTTCGACATACGGTGAATTTGGCTACATTTAGGGGACAGTGAAGTGAATAAGATTGCTGGGTTCTTTACAGAACTGATGCGCCGGTATTTGCCGGATCCGTTTGTTTTCGCCATCGGGCTGACGCTGCTGACGATGGTTATGGCGATGCTGGTGCAGGGCCAAGCCGCGCCGGCCGTGATCGTCAGTTGGGGCAAGGGCTTCTGGAATCTGCTCGCGTTCACCACGCAGATGGCGGTGATTTTGGCCATGGGCTACGTGCTGGCCACCGCGCCACTGACCGACCGCCTGCTCGACCGGATCGTCGGCAAGGTCAACACGCCGCATGGCGCCATCATCGTTGCCACCCTGGTGGGCGGCATCGGCAGCTACCTGAACTGGGGCTTCGGTCTGGTCATCGGCGGCATCATCGCCAAGAAACTGGCCCGCCGCGTCAAGGGCGTGCACTACCCGCTGATCATCGCTTCGGCCTATAGCGGCTTCACGATGTACGGCCTCGGCCTGTCGGCCAGCATCCCGGTGCTGATCTCCACCAAGGGGCACCCGATGGAAAAGCTGATGGGCGTGATCCCCTTGTCCGAAACCATCTTTTCCATGCCGATGCTGCTAACCAGCCTGGCGGTCATCGTCACGCTGCCGCTGCTCAACGCCTGGCTGCACCCACGCGATGCCAAGGACGTGGTCGAGTTGGACACGCGCGCCGAGGATAAGGACGATGCTGCCGCTGCAGTCTCGCACAGCATCGGCGGCGACGGCACACTGGCTTGGCGCATGAACAACAGCCGGTTGCTGAGCCTCGTGATTGGCGTGTGCGGGCTCGCGTACGCCGTGCTGTACTTCACGCAGGGGGGCACACTGGACCTGAACCTGATCAACTTCCTGATCCTGTTCATCGGCGTGCTGCTGCTGGGCACGCCCGTCAAGTACGTGGCGAAGCTCAACGAGGGCATCAAGACGATCTCCGGCATCATCCTGCAATATCCGTTCTACGCCGGCATCATGGCGATCATGGCGGGCTCGGGCCTGGTCGATACCATATCGCGCGTGTTCGTCGATATAGCCACGCCGCAGACGCTGCCGTTCTGGGGCCTGGTCAGCTCGTTTGTGATCAACTTCTTCGCGCCGTCGGGCGGTGGCCACTGGGTGATCCAAGGTCCGTTCATGATCGACGCCGCCAAGGCGATTGGTAGCTCCGTGAGCCAGACCTCGATGTCGGTGATGCTTGGCAACGCCTGGAACGATCTTGTGCAGCCGTTCTGGATCCTGCCCGCGCTGGCGCTGTCCAAGCTCAGCCTGAAGGACGTGATGGGCTATACCGTCATCATGATGTTCTGGGTGGGCTTCATCTTCATTGTGTCGATGCTCTTGTGGGGCGCGCAGATCGTCTGACGACGCGTCCGCTCTTTATTTGCCACGGCCCGCTGCCGGCGGGCCATTGACCAGGCGACGCTAGATGCCTTACTTCATCGAAACTTGGGACAAGCCGAACCACCAGACGGTCCGCCAGGCGATCCGCCAAGTCCACCTCGAGTTCCTTGAGCAACACAAGCAACTGCTGCTCGCGTGCGGTGCCAAGTTGAACGACGACGGCAGCGATGCGGGCGGCGGTGTCTATATCATCGATGTCGATACGCGCGAAGCTGCCCAATCGTTCATCGACGCCGACCCCTTCACGAAAGCCAGCCTGTTCGCCGAGGTCCGCATCATGCGCTGGCGCAAGGCCTATCTCGACGGCACCTGCTGCCTCTGAACCGCAATCAACGACAGGCCTCGGTGCCACGCGCGCGGCATGGCATCATGCCGCCCCAGCCCGCTACTGGAAAACGCAAGCCATGCGATGGAAGAATCGGCCGGAAGGCTCCAACTGGGGCGACTTCGGCCACGACGACCAACTCGGTCGCCTGAACCTGCTCACCGCCGAACGGATCCGCGCCGCGGCTCGCGAAATCCGCACCGGCCAGCGCTTCTGCCTGTCATTACCGCTGGACTATCCCGGCGGCAACGGCCTCAACATCCGGCGGCATCCGCCGGTGCTGCGCCCTACGTACCGTGAAGGCATCGCGTACGTCAACTTTCCCCTCGTCAAGGTGGATCCTCGCGCGACCGACGTGCTCAGCGACGACCAAGTGTTGTTGTCGCTCCAGTATTCGACTCAGTGGGATTCGCTGGCCCATGTCGGCGCCCTGTTCGACGCCGACGGCGATGGCGTGCCGGAGCGCGTCTACTACAACGGCTACCGCCCCAACGCCGACATCCTCGGACCGGTCGACTACCGCGAGGACGACGGCTTCGCTGCTCACGCTTGCGGACATGATCACAGCCGCGCCAATGCGCTGGGCATCGAGACGCTGGCCGAGCACAGCATCCAGGGCCGTGGCGTGCTGGTTGACCTGGCCGAGTATTTTGGGCGGGAGTTCCGGACGATCGGCTACGATGACCTGATGCGCGCGATGGAGGCCCACCAGGTCG
Source organism: Cupriavidus sp. MPR-AND1C (assembly GCF_058809705.1). NCBI lineage: Bacteria > Pseudomonadati > Pseudomonadota > Betaproteobacteria > Burkholderiales > Burkholderiaceae > Cupriavidus > Cupriavidus sp. MPR-AND1C. The sequence continues at coordinate 95,207 of NZ_JBXASU010000015.1, forward strand.
ATGTCGAATCAGGCGACATCCTGGTACTGCGCACCGGCTTTGCCGAGATGGTGCTGGAAATGCAGCGCGAACCCGATCCCCATCGCTTGCACAACAGTTGCGCCGCGCTAGATGGCCGCGACGAACGGCTGCTGCAATGGATCACCGACTCCGGCATCGCCGCCATTGCGGCCGATAACTACGCCGTCGAACGATTTCCGGCGCGCGAGGCGGCCGGCGCTGCGCCGGCGTTGCCGCTGCACCACCATTGCCTGTTCAAGCTGGGATTGCCGCTTGGCGAACTCTGGTACCTGCGCGAGTTGGCGGCGTGGCTGCGCAGCCACCGCCGCACGCGCTTCTTCCTGACCGCGCCGCCACTGCGGCTGCCGGGCGCGATGGGTTCGCCCGTCACGCCCGTCGCCACCGTCTAGTCATCAGGCGCCGGTCACCCCGATATCCCCGACACCGCTAGCAAAAGGAGACCCCTATGTTGTTCATGGCCGAAATGACCGTCCGCATTCCGCACGATCTCGACCCGCAAGTCGCCGAAAAGCTGAAGGCGAACGAAAAAGCGCTGTCGCAGCAGTTGCAGCGTGAAGGCAAGTGGCGCCATCTGTGGCGTGTGGCCGGCAAGTATGCCAACGTCAGCATCTTCGACGTGCGTGACAACGACGAACTGCATACGCTGTTGATGTCGCTGCCGCTGTATCCGTACATGGAGATCAGCGTCACGGCGCTGGCCCAGCACAGCTCGGCCATTGCCCAGAACTAAGGCCGCCGTTCCGTCAATCCGGCGCGCGCCTTGTCCGCCGCGCCCTTAACCTGCTATCGTTCATGCCCTTTGCTGAATTTCCTGGCGTGCGCCTGCACTACCGCCTCGACGGGGACGACACGCTTCCCGTCCTCGTTCTGGCCAATTCGCTTGGCACCAACCTCGACATGTGGAATCCGCAGATCGAGGCCTTCGCCAAACACTTCCGCGTGCTGCGCTACGACACGCGCGGCCATGGCCAGTCGTCCGTCACGCCTGGTCCGTACACGATCCCGCAGCTCGGCGAAGATGTGATCGCATTGCTCGACGCATTGAAGATCGATCGCGCGCATTTCTGCGGCCTCTCGATGGGCGGCATCACGGGCATGTGGCTTGCGCTGAACCATGCCGGCCGATTCGACAAGGTTGTGCTGTGCAACACGGCTGCCTATATTGGCCCAGCGGAAAACTGGACGAATCGCGCAGCCGCTGTGGAACGCGACGGTGTGGGTTCGATCGCCAACGCCGTGGTCGACAAATGGCTGACGCCGGGCTACGCCGCGGGCCAGCCCGCGTTGGTGCAATTGCTGCAAGCCATGTTGTCCGCCACCGATGCCGCCGGCTACGCCGCCAACTGTCGCGCGGTGCGGGACTCGGATCTGCGCGATACCGTGGCAGGCATCACCCGCCCGACGCTGGTGATCGCCGGCTCCGGCGACATCCCCACGCCGCCGCACGACGGCCAGTATTTGGCGCAGAAGATTCCGGGCGCACGTTATGCCGAACTGGACGCTGCGCACCTTTCGAACCTCGAGCAGGTCGAAGGGTTCACGGACGCCGTGCTGGAATTCTTGCAGAATTGAGCTGTTCTGGCTGGAATGCTAGGGAGGCATCACCCAGCGGAGGGCCGCGGAGTGAGAGCCGAACGGGGGGGAGGGCTTTCGCATCAGGGGGAAGCCCACTTCATCCACGCTATGGAGATGTACCATTCTGAATGGCCAGGCGTAGAACGAAGTAATTCTGTCACTCCGGAATCCCGCCGAAACCGCGCTGAATATAGAAGCCAGGCCGGCGAATTGACAATATTGCTTCCACTCAAAACGAAGCAAAACCGTCAATTCGCATAAGTCCGGATTAATTTTGTCAATTGGCGTCCTAGACTTCCAATCCCGCTCGTAAGGCATTGATCTTATGGAAGATTCTCTGCACATAACGGAGCCGATTGCACTCGTCCGGCCGCGTGGCTCGCACCGCCTAGAAGCCTTCAGCCCGAAGCTGAAGCGGCGGCTGACCCTCTACTGACGCTGCGCGTTCGACCAATGGGTGTTGATCGAATCCGATCCGGCAATCGGCCGCTTTTGTGAGCGTCCTGGGTTCATTCAGTTTCGCGGCAGACGCTACCTCGCCGACTACTTGGTGTCTTACGCAGATCGCCAAGAATTGGTACTCCTACCCAATCCAATGATCGATGAGGGTGCAAAGCAGAGCGCAGAGCTTAGCGCCGCATCAGGCTATGCCGGATATGGTCTGTACAACCCCATCGAAGCCGTCACCGAGGCCCAGTTCGATGGTTTGATGGGCGTGCATCTGAAAGGCCCATTCTTCCTGACTCAGACACGGCTGCCGCTGTTGAGGGAGGGCGCAGGCATCGTCAACCTCACCAGCGCGACCACTCGTGTGGCGACTGTTGGTGTTGCGCCCTATGCCATGTTTAAGGGCGGATTGGAGGTGCTGACCCGATACATGGCCAAGGAGTTCGGTGACCGTCGCGTTCGGGTTAATGCCGTATCGCCTGGAGCGATCCGAACAGAACTCGGTGGCGGGCTGAGTGTTGAGTTCGAAGCCGTACTGACTTCCCAGACAGCCCTCGGGCGCGTGGGGGAGTCGGAGGACGTCGCCCGGGTAATCGCCTCTCTGCTGACGGAGGATGGCGGCTGGATCAACGGCCAGTCGATCGAAGTCGCCGGCGGCTACATTATTTGAGGAATGTCTCCACGCTTGATCACATCTTTCTTACCGTCAGTGACATCGATCGTTCGATTGCCTTCTATGAGAGGGTGCCTCCGATCCTCGAAATCCCCAACCTCCTCGACTATGACGGCGAGGACGGCCTGGCAGGTCATCCCTACCTGAAGGGCTTCTGCACAAAGGGCCGTATATTTTTCCGGCAGAGGCAGGGTACAGCGGCGCCGGACGCCGTGCATGTCGGCTTCGTTGCAGACTCCGAACAGATGGTCAACTCTGCTTACGCAGAAGCATTGGCGGCCGGCGCGACTGAGATCCATCCGCCCGGACCGCAACTTCACTACGATCCTCGATACAATGCGGCGCAAGTCACGGACTTGGACGGCTACAGCCTAGAGTTCGTCTACAAAAGTTGGCAGCACGGGAGTTGATGTGATGATCCAACAGAATGAGAAACTGCGCAAAGCCGCTGACGCACTGATCGCCGCAACGAACGCTTTTGATGTCGAACGCGCGCTGTCTCTGTTCACGCCAGAGGCGGTGATCGATGATCCGTCTACCGGCGACCGTTTCGATGGCCATGCGGGCGTCCGCGACTATATCGAGCGGTATTTCATCGGCTATCACACTGTGACTCGCTTTCTGTCGATTGCGATCCGCGACGAAAATCGGGCGCGCGTGCGGGTCGATTTCACCGGCGATTTTGGGCACGAGATCGGTTTGCTGGAGATGTTCATAAATGCCGAAGGCCTTATCGCACGAGTCGACGCCGATCTCGAATGACCACGATCAAGAAGCCATTCGGATGGCGGCGATGCTAGAGTCGGTGATTCATCGCAGCAGCTGTTCGTCGCGGCCATCTAGCTCGGCGCAACTGTTGTGCAAGCGATGGGGGGGCGAGTGTTGATTTTCACCGAATTCTGACCCTTTGCCCGTGCTGCGCATCAATGGATGGTCCGCTTAATTTGTGACATAGTAGAACTAATTCCCCGTTGCGTTCGCAATATAAGCGACAACATCGTCAAGGGTAACCAGCCTGGCATAGTCGGACTCTGGAATTTCCACGCCCAGCTTCTCGTGCAAGTCAATCAGGAAATTGAGCCAGTCCATCGAGTCAAGGTCCACCTGTTTCCGCAGCGGACGATCCGGGCGAAGTTTCTCCGCTTCTACCTCGGGCGCGATCGAGCGGAGGGTGGCCAGGGCGACGGCGCGGATATCGGCATCCTTCATTGGTTCAGTTCCTCGGGGTGTTGCAGCAGTTCGCGAAGTTCGACGAGGAACAGGGCGCCGCGATGACCATCGGAGACGCGGTGATCGGCCGACAAGCTGGCGGTGACTGCCGGGACCACCTTAAGCTCGCCGTTCTCGGCCCAGGGCCGCTCTATCACGCGACCAATTCCCACCAACGCCACCTGGGGCGGGTATATGACGCCGAACACTGCTTCCGCGCCCTGGTCTCCGAGGTTGGTCACGGTGATTGTCGGCATTGCCATCTCGGAGCTTCTCAACGATCCGGCCCGGCAGCGCTTCACCAGGTCGCTCAATTCCCGCATCAGCAGTGTCAGCGGCTTGGTGTCTGCGTCGAGCAGTGCCGGCGCGATCAGCCCGCCCTGGCGCAGCGAGATTGCAACGCCGACATGCACTTGCGACACGGCATGGAATACCTCGTCGCGAAAGAAGCCGTTGAGTTCGGGGTAGTTCTTCAGAGTGACAGCCACCGCTTTGATTAGCAGCGCTGCCGGTAGCAGGCGCTCGGCCATCGGACGATTCGCGTTCTCCCGCGTGAGCCAGGCCAGCGTCGCCCCCAGGGGGATCGTCTCGCCCACGTAGTAGTGGGGGATCTCTCGCTTCGAGCGCGCCATCGCCACGGCGATGGCTTTCCTGATGCCGGCGGATTTGTCGACTGGTGCTGCGGCCCTTTCTCGTACTGCCCGCTCCACATCTGCAAGTTTTACTATGCCATTGGGGTCCGTGGCGAAAACGGCGTCAATATCGATACCGAGTTCCAGCGCGGACTTGCGCGCTGCGGGGGAAACCATGTGTCGCGTCGGCGGTGCCATAGCGATGCCGGGCAGCCCGTGGGCGGCGGATGGCGCCGGCGCATCGGCGGGTCCGGTCGCAGGCCTTGCGGCCCCGGGTGTCTCACCCGGTTCGAGGAAAACCGCCATGAGCGTGCCAACGGGGATTTTCGCACCAGGCGTGACGATCAACTCGGCCACCGTACCTTCATGCCAGCACTCAACTTCGACGGCCGCCTTGCTGGTATCAACGACAGCAACCACCTGGCCCCTCTTCAGCGGATCGCCGGGCTTCACGGTCCATTCAAGGAGCGTGCCCTCGTCCATGTCGGCACCCAGCGCGGGCAGCCTGAACTCGATCATTTTGGCACGCCCGTCCTTGCGAGGGGCGGCGAGGGCAGGGAGGAGTTCATGAAAGCAATTGCTTCACTGCGGCGACGATCTTGCCGGCCTGGGGCAGCGCCGCCTCTTCCATGTGCCTGGCATAGGGGATCGGCACCTCCTCGGAACACACCCGCGCCACCGGCGCGTCCAGTTCGTAGAAGACCTGCTCGACAATGCGCGCCATCACTTCGGCGGCGAGGCTGCCGCTACGCCAGCCCTCGTCGACGATCACTGCGCGGCGGCACTTGGCGACCGAGGCCATGATCGTTGCATCGTCCAGCGGGCGCAACACCCGCAGGTCGATCACTTCGGCGGCGATGCCCTTGGCTGCGAGCGTGTCGGCCGCCTGCAGCGCCTTCGCCAGCGTGCCGCCGTAGGCAACGATGGCCACGTCCTTGCCCTCGCGTCGCACCTTCGCCGAGCGGATATCCACGCCGGACACGTCGGGTAATTCGTCCTCCATATTGTAGAGGGCAGCATGTTCGAAGATCAGTACCGGATCCGGATCGGCCAGCGCCGGTGCGAGCATATGCCGCGCGTCTTCGATGGTGGCCGGCGCCAGCACCTTGACACCGGGTATGCCGGCATACCATCCCTCGAAGCTGTGCGAATGCTGGGCCGCCACCTGGCGGCCAGCGCCGGTGGCCATGCGTACTACGAGCGGGACGGAGAACTGTCCACCGGACATATGGTGATAGAGCGCTGCCGTATTTACGATCTGATCGAGCGCCAGCAGGCTGAAGTTGACTGTCATCACCTCGACAATAGGACGCATGCCGCCCAGCGCCGCACCGATGCCGGCGCCAGTGAAGCCGAGCTCGGAGAGCGGCGTATCGCGTACGCGCTCGGGCCCGAACTCGGCGAGCAGCCCTTTGGAGACCGCATAGGTGCCGCCGTAGCGCCCCACGTCCTCGCCCATCAGGAAGACGCGTGGATCGTTCGCGAGCGCTTCACGCAGGGCCTCGCGCAGCGCGTCGCGGTAGCTGAGGCGGCTCATCGAGTGGCTCCCGCGGGCGTGTAAACGTCCTTCAAGAGATCCTCGACAGGTTCCCAGGTGCCCGCCTCGGCGAAGGCTTCGGCCTTGGCCACTTCGGCGTTCGCCGCGGCATCAAGGGCGAGAAATTCCTCTTCCGCCAGCTTGCCGCCGGCCTTCAAACGCGCGGTGAATGTATGGATCGGGCCACACTCCTCCCACGCCTCGACCTCGGCCTTCTGACGGTAGAGTTCGGCATCGTACATCGAGTGCGCGCGAAACCTGTAGGTGCGCAGTTCGAGGAATACCGGCCCGGCGCCGCTTCTGACGTGCGCCGCCGCATCCCGTGCCGCCTCGTGCACCGCGACGATGTCCATGCCATCCACGGCCACAGCTGTCATATTGTAGGACGCTGCCTTGGCGCAGAGATCCGTCTGGGACTCGTGCCGCTCCAGGGCCGTACCCATCGCGTAGAGATTGTTCTCGCAGCAGAAGAGGACCGGCAGCTTCCACAGCGAGGCCAGATTCATCGATTCGTGAAACGCGCCTTCGGCGACGGCGCCGTCGCCGAAGAAGCAGGCCGTCACGCGCTGTCCCGCCTGCATCTTCTCGGCGAGCGCGAGGCCCACAGCCAGCGGCAGGCCGCCGCCGACGATGGCATTGCCGCCGAAGAGCCTGGTCGCCCGGTCGAACAGATGCATGGAGCCGCCGCGCCCGCGGGCGCAGCCTTGCTGCTTGCCGTACATCTCGGCCATCAGCACGCCCATGTCCATGCCGCGAACCAGTGCGTGGCCGTGCTCGCGGTAGGTGGCGACGACGTTGTCCTCCGGTGCAAGCGCATGCAGCACGCCGACACCGACGGCCTCCTCACCGATGTAAAGGTGCAGGAAGCCGCGTATCTTGCCCGCGCCATATAATTCTGCGCACTTTTCTTCGAGCCGGCGGACGCGCAGCATGTCGCGCAGCAAGTCGAGCGCGACGACTTTATCGTACGGTACCGGACCGCTTGGCGGCGCCGGGGCTGGATGGTCAACCGCTGTCATGGCCCGGCTTCCAGTGTCGATGTATCGCCCTCGGGCAAGCCCAGCTCGCGCGCCTTTAACAGCCGGCGCATGATCTTGCCGCTGCGCGTGCGCGGAAGCTGGGTCAGGAAGGCAATCTCCTTTGGCGCGACGGCCGCGCCGAGCCGTGTTCTGGCGTGGCCCAGCAACGCCATGCGCAAGGCTTCGCTTTGTTCGAAACCATTGTTCAGCGACACAAACGCCTTGACCACCTCGCCAGCTATGGGGTCCGGCTTGCCGATCACGGCGGCCTCGGCTACGGCCGGATGTTCCATCAGTGCACTCTCGACCTCGAACGGTCCGATCAGGTGTCCAGCCGACTTGATGACGTCGTCGGCGCGGCCGACAAACCAGTAGTAGCCATCCGCATCGCGCCGCGCCAAGTCCCCGGTCAGGTACCACTCGCCGGAAAAACTCTTGCGGTAGCGCTCCTCGCTGTTGAGATATCCGCGGAACATCGATGGCCAGCCGCGCTTGAGGGCCAGTTCGCCTTCCTTGTTGGGTGCTTCTATTACCTGCACGCTGCCGTCTGCCTGCCGCGACACGATCGCAGCCTCTACGCCCGGCAGCGGCCGGCCCATCGAGCCGGGCTTGATATCGAAGGCGGGCGTGTTGGCAATCATGATGCCGCCAGTCTCGGTCTGCCACCAGTTATCGTGGAACGGCAAGCCCAGCACCTGCTTGCCCCACCATACGGCCTCCGGGTTCAACGGCTCGCCGACGCTGGCGGCAAAGCGCAGCCGAGGGAAGGCATATTTCTTTGCGATGTCGGCACCGGCTTTCATCAGCATCCGAATCGCCGTAGGCGCCGTGTACCAGATGCTCACGCCTTCGTCTTGGAGGATGGCGTACCAGCGCTCGGCGTCGAACTCTTCCCGATCAACGATCGACGTCACGCCGTGCAGCAGCGGAGCGATAACGCCATAGGAAGTGCCCGTCACCCAGCCGGGATCGGCGGTACACCAGTAGATGTCGTCGACATGCAGGTCAAGCGCATATCTGCCGGTAGACCAGTGGGTCAAGACGGCGCCATGCACGTGGACGGCACCCTTCGGCGTGCCCGTGGTGCCGCTGGTGAAATGTAATAGCGCCATGTCCTCGGCCGTGGTCGGCGTGATCTCGCAAGCGTCCGACGCGCTGGCCATCAGCGAAGAAAGGTCGAGGGTCCCCGGCACTGCCGTGGTGCCGCCGTCCTCTGCCACCAGCAACACGTGCTTCAAGCTCGGCATGCGGTCGCGCCATTTGGCAATCTTGCGCTCGAAGAGCATATCGGTTGTCACCAGCACAGCCCCTTCGCCGAGGTTGACGCGCGTGGCGATGGGATCGGGGCCGAAAGCCGAGAATAGCGGCGAAACTGCAGTGCCGTTCTTCAGGCTGCCAAGTATGGCGATGTAGAGTTCCGGGATGCGGCCGGCAAGAATGAACAGACGTTCGCCCTTGCCAACGCCCAGGTCTCGCAGCACATTGCAGAATCGGTTGGTGAGCGCGGACAACTGGCCGTAAGTGACGAAGTGGGTGGGTGTGCCGCGGGCCAGGATGCGAAAAGCCGCCTTGCCGCGTAAGCTACTGGCGGCATGGCGATCCACCGCCTGCCACGCGATATTCAACGCGCGTTGCGGCTGGTCCGCCAGCTCGCGGCTCACGGCAGCCCAGGAAAAAACGCGGCGCTCGGCTTCATAGTCGCCCAGGTTGGGCGCTAACCGCAGATCGGAGGCTGTCTTGTGGATAATCGACGAAGATTCCATCGTTCCTCACTTCCCATTGGCATCAATATAGCCTTCTAGACACGCAACGGGAAGGTGCGCGAAATCGAATCCGGGGCCAAGTGACGGCTTCCCTCAACCTATAATGATCTTGCCGGGCGGCGACACTCGGGGGGGTGAGCCGCCGTGCGGCTGCCAGCACAGGAGCGAGGGTTTTTGATGCGCTTCCAAGGTTTTTCCTTCGGCTCAATCCAAATTGATGGTGTGACCTATGGGCACGACGTCGTAATTGATAACGGAAAGATCCGCAAGCGCAAGAAGAAGCCATCCAAGGCTTTTCGCCAGGCTTTTGGCCACACGCCGCTGTCGGTGGCGGAGGATATACCTTGGAAATGCCGGAGGCTGGTGATTGGAACAGGGACCGGGGCGCTGCCAGTCATGGGCGAGGTCAAGCGCGAGGCTCGGCGGCGGCGCGTCAAACTGGTGATAGTGCCGACGGTAGAGGCCATCGCCGATCTGAAGGAGCACCCCGACCGGACCAATGCCGTCCTGCATGTCACTTGTTAGTTGGTGCAGCTTGGTTTGGGGTAAGCCAAGCCAAGGAGAAGCATTTAGCGTGCCCGAGTCTGCGCGCGAGGTCTTGTTCATGTGCGCGCTTCTCTTGAAATCCGATTTGCCGAGGTCGGGCCAAATCTCGATAACAACTGGATAGAGGCAGAAAATGCTGATCGGCGTGCCAAAGGAAATCAAGGATCAGGAGTATCGGGTCGGACTGACTCCGGCCAGTACACGGGAATTGACAAGCCGGGGCCACCAGGTGCTGGTCCAGTCGGGCGCTGGCGTGGCGATCGGCCTGGCGGATGAAGCCTACATCGCGGCCGGAGCGGCGGTATGTGGCGACGCAGGCGATGTATTCGCCCGTGCCGACATGATCGTCAAGGTCAAGGAGCCGCAAGCTGCCGAGCGCGCCATGCTGCGACCGGGACAGATTCTTTATGCGTATCTGCATCTGGCCCCGGATCGCGAGCAAACGGCGGATCTCTTGAAGTCCGGCGCCGTCTGCATCGCCTACGAGACGATTACCGGGCCCAGCGGCGGCCTGCCATTGCTGGCACCCATGAGCGAGGTAGCGGGCCGAATGTCCGTCCAGGTGGCTGCGGCCAACCTTGAAAAGTCAAAGGGCGGGATGGGCTTGCTGCTCGCTGGCGTACCCGGCGTCGCTCCGGCGCATGTCGTCGTGATTGGTGCGGGCGTCGTGGGGGCGCACGCCTTGCAGGTAGCTATCGGCATGGGGGCCAGAGTCACGATTTTGGACAGGAACGTGGACCGCCTGCGGCAACTCGATTTGATCTTCGGCAATCGCGTCACGACGCTTTACTCCAGCGGACACAACATCGAAGAGTCGGTACTGGACGCCGACGCGGTGATCGGAAGCGTTCTGTTACCGGGGGCAGCTGCACCTAAACTTGTTACACGCGGCATGGTGGCAAGGATGAAGACCGGCGCGGTTGTCGTCGACGTTGCGATCGACCAGGGCGGATGCTTCGAGACATCGCACGCCACCACCCACACGGAGCCGACCTATGTGGTGGACGGCGTGGTGCATTACTGCGTTGCGAATATGCCTGGAGCCGTCGCCAGAACCTCAACGTTCGCGCTGAACAATGCAACCATCGGCCACGCGGCCGCGTTGGCGGACAAGGGATGGAAGCGCGCGCTTGCTGAGGACAAGCACCTGAAGGCCGGCTTGAATGTGTGTGAGGGCCGAGTGACGTACAAGGCGGTGGCAAAGGCGCTTGGCTACGAATACACGCCGGCCGACCAATTGCTGGACTGATGGCATGAATCGACGAGGTCGGCTATCTGTCGTGCTCGAACCGTCATGCCGACCTGCTGTTCGAGCTGATTAGTCGGAGATACGAGGCCCGTTCCACTATTGTCACGACCAACAAGCCGTTTGCACAATGGTCCGAGGTGTTCCCGAATGCCGCCTGTGTCGTCTCGCTAGTCGACAGGCTGGTGCATCGTGCCGAGGTCCTCTCAATCGAGGGTGAGTCCTATCGCCTGAAGGAAGCGCGCGAGAGCGCCGAAGCCCGTTCCCGCCAGCGGGCCGCGAAGAAGATCGTCACGGAAAAAGGAGCCGCAGCATTAGCCACGATCCCTTGCTGCCGTCGGGACGCCGACGCGGCCTGCCGTTCGTCGTGCCTGACGACTGGACACCCGAGCAGGCGATCGCCGTGTTCGAGTTGCTCGACGATCTACGCGAAGTCGTCTGCTCGCGCTATCTACATCAGATCCAGGACTTGATGGGAGAAGAGCGCGGATCCTCCACCAGTGCCGCGAGCCAGGCGACGCAGCATTCTGACGTCTGTCGCGCATCACAAATAAAAGGGCCGCGCGGGCTCCTTTGTTGTTGAACAATTCACTCAACCTTGCGCCGCCATTTATGCGCGGTTTTACACCGCCGCTAACACCCGCTCGTACAGCGCCAGCCGCGTGGCGCGACGCTGATCGCTCAGGCGCTGCCATGACCGCAGTGAGGTGTGGCTCGGCACCCCTTGCCGGCCCAAGGTCACTCCGCCGACCTCGACTTGCTGCGCGGCTTGGCGCAGTTGCGGCCCGAGTCGATACAGCAGCCTCTCGACGTTGTCGCGCAGGTTGCTCAGCAGATACCAGCGATCCGAGACTTGCTTGGCTACCGGCAGCGCGATGTCGACCGCCTCGGAGTAGGCCCCGGCCCGCTCCCTGGCGACGATCTCGATCGATGGGTGCGCACGCGTCCACGCAGCCACCGCAATGGCTTCCCTGCCAGCGAACACTGCGATCGGCTCACGTCGCTCCATGTCGACGATGATCGTTCCGTATTGGTGACCGAGCGCGATCGCCCAGTCATCGATGCCGACGACCCGCGGTCGCGGTTTTCGCTTGCGCTCAGGAGCTCTTCGCAACTCCCGCAGCACGGTGTCGGCATTGGTGCGCAAGCCCAAGGCGTTAGCAAGCCGGGCTGCGGCCTCACCACCGAGGGCGTGGTCCAGCGCGTGCAACGCCCGAGCCTGCGATCGCGTTCGGCGTTGATGCCGACCGGCCAAGGCGTCGATGTTCTCGGCAAACGTACGACGGGGGCAGCTGGCGTTCGCGCACTTGAAGCGACGCACCTCAACGGCGAGAACGACCCGCTGCTCCAGCATCGGACGTTCTTCCAGCCTGCGCACATAGCTGCCGTGGCGTCGGTGACTCCAACGATGGCAGGCAGGACACGGTGCCGCGCGAATCGTACTGCTGGCTTCGACAGTGATGGTCTTCCCTCGCGCGTCGCTGGAGACGACGCGCTTACCCACACGGGCGAGAATACGATCGATGGCACCGAGAACTTGGCCCATGGTAACGATCAACGTGGGGCCAGATCGGCCTGAAATCAAGCCATCGACGCGGCCGTCACACAAAGTGCGGGAGACCCAGTTTTACTTCATAAACGGAGCGCGATTACTTCACTTCACGACAGGCGGTACTGTTCCGCGACCAGCTTGTGGGTGCGGGCGCTGACAAGCGCGTAGATCTGCTGCACGTCCAGTCCATTCTGGCCGGTGATCGCCGGCGCCTGCAGCTTGATCTTCTCCTTCAGGCCGGCAACGCGGATCTCGAAGAACTCGTCCAGGTTGCTGCTGAAGATGCAGAGGATGCGCAATTGCTCCAACAACGGAATGTCGTGGTTCTCGGCCTCGGCGAGCACGCGCCGGTGGAACTCCAGCTGGCTGGCCTCACGGTTCAGGAAGAGCTGCCGTGCGTTGGCGCTGGCACTGGCGAGGAAGTCAGATGGAGCGCCGTGAACATCAATCGGCGCCAAGGGGAGGGAAGGGGCGATTTCCAGGGGGTCTACCTGACCATGCAGGGCGCCTTGTTGTCGAAGGTCCAGCCTGGGATCAGGAATTGCATGGCCACGGCGTCGTCGCGCGCACCCAGGCCCATGTTCTTGTAGCGCTCGTGCGCCAGCGCGAGTTGCTCCATATCGAGCTCCACGCCCAGGCCCGGCGCCGTCGGCACGGCCACCTTGCCGTTCTCGATCTTCAGTGGCGCCTTGGTCAGGCGCTCGCCGTCCTGCCAGATCCAG
>NZ_JBXASU010000016.1:0-106052 GCF_058809705.1 Cupriavidus sp. MPR-AND1C
GCGCGGCTGGCGCAGGCCTGCGCCAGCCGCGCCTGCGGCGGTTGGCTGGGCAAGCCTGTCTGGATTACTGCGGCCCCAGCTTCTTGATCAGCGCATCCAGCATCGCCAGTTCCTGCTCGTCCAGATCCGTCAGCGGCGCGCGGACCGGGCCGGCATCGTGCCCGACCAGCTTGGCGCCGGCCTTGACGATGCTCACCGCGTAGCCTGCGCGGCGGTTGCGGATGTCGAGGTAGGGCAGGAAGAACTCGTCGATCAGGCGGTTGGTGGTGGCGTGGTCGTCGGCGGCAATCGCGCGGTAGAAGTCCATCGCCGTCTTGGGGATGAAGTTGAATACGGCTGACGAGTACACGGGCACGCCCAGCGCCTTGTAGGCGGCGGCATAGACTTCCGCGGTGGGCAGGCCGCCCAGGTAGGACAGGCGGTCGCCCAGCTTGCGGCGGATGCGGACCATGCCTTCGATCTCGCCGACGCCATCCTTGAAGCCGATCAGGTTGGGGCAGCGGTCGGCCAGGCGTTCGAGCATGTCCGCGTTGATGCGGGAATTGCCGCGGTTGTACACGATCACGCCGATGTGGACCGACTTGCAGACTTCTTCGATATGGTTGGCAATGCCGTCCTGGCAAGCTTCGGTCAGGTAGTGCGGCAGCAGCAGGATACCCTTGGCGCCCAGGCGCTGGGCTTCCTTGGCGTAGGCGATGGCCATGCGGGTCGGGCCGCCGGCGCCGGCCAGGATGGGCACCTTGCCTGCGCAGGTTTCCACCGCGGTGCGGATGACGTTGGCGTAGTCGTCCGGCGTCAGCGAGAAGAACTCACCGGTGCCACCGGCGGCGAACAGGGCGGTGGCGCCGTAGGGGGCCAGCCATTCCAGGCGCTCTACATAGGTCTCGGGGCGGAAGTTGCCTTGCGCGTCGAAGTCGGTCACGGGGAAGGAAAGCAGGCCTTCCGAGACGATCTGCTTGAGTTCTTGTGGTGTGGTCATGATGGCTGGTCCTGATACCCGCAAGGGCGGTGTTGGTTCAGTGGTTCTTGTACATGACTTTCGTCTGCACAATTTCGAGATACGTCATCGTACAACTAGAGATTTGAATGTGCAAGTACTTTTGTTTTGGCAAAGGGCTTCGGCACTCGGCCTTGCCAGTGTCCGTCAATATGAAGAGACAGCATGAAGAGACAGGGCAGGGGGTAAAACTGTCCGGACGCGGAATGGAATGCGCGTGGCAGAATCGCGTGAAGCCCTCTTGAAAGGTGCCTGAAAGCTTGGGGGCATGGCATCTTCCGGTCGACGCACCCGGACCGGCCGCGCCGCTGCAACGGCTAACGCACCCTCCCCAGGGTCGCTGCCTTCGAGTTAGGGTAAACACTCAATGTTGCCGATGAAACCTGGTGCTTATAATTCAAGTCATACGATGACATATCACGTAGCCGGCTAAGTCTGCGAGATGGCCGCGTGCCGTACGACGTAAGACGGCCCCATCTCCAATCCGGCTCGTGCAGGAGACACCATGAATCTCAGCAATACCATCAACGTGGCCGGCGAGGCCACCCGTCGCAGCCACGTCCGTTACTGGATCCTGCTGATGATCTTCGTGGTGACGACGGTGAACTATGCCGACCGCGCCACGCTTTCCATCACCGGCCCGGCAATGCGCTCGGAATTCGGCTTCGATGCCGTGCAGATGGGGTTTATCTTCTCGGCCTTCAGCTGGGCCTATGTGATGGCGCAGATTCCGGGCGGCTGGCTGCTGGACCGCTTTGGCGCGCGCCGTATCTATGCCTGCAGCATTTTCCTGTGGTCGTTCTTTACCCTGCTGCAGGGCTTTATCGGCGTATTCGCCACCGTTGGCGCGGCCGTGACCACGCTGTTCGTGCTGCGTTTTGCCGTGGGCCTGGCCGAGTCGCCGGCGTTCCCGGCCAACGCCAAGGTTGTGGCCAGCTGGTTTCCCACGGCCGAGCGCGGCACGGCCTCGGCCATCTTCAATTCCGCGCAGTATTTTGCCGCGGTGCTGTTTACGCCCCTGATGGCCTGGCTGACCCACGCGCTGGGCTGGCACCACGTCTATCTGTGGATGGGCGCGCTGGGCATGGTGCTGGCCGGTCTCTGGCTCAAGGTGGTGCGTAGCCCGGCGACCCATCCGGGCGTGAATCGCGCCGAGCTTGACCACATCAAGCAGGGCGGCGGCCTGATCGAGATGAGCGGCGACGCTGGCAAGAAGGACAAGGAAGCCGCCGGCACGCGCTGGTTCTATGTGCGCCAGCTGCTCTCCAACCGGATGCTGCTGGGCGTGTACCTGGGCCAGTACTGCATCAACGTGCTGACGTACTTCTTCCTGACGTGGTTTCCGGTGTATCTGGTGCAGGCCCGTGGCATGTCGATCCTGAAGGCGGGGTTTGTCGCGTCGCTGCCGGCGATCTGCGGGTTCCTGGGCGGCGTGCTGGGCGGCGTGATTTCCGATGGGTTCCTGCGCCGCGGCTATTCGTTGACGGTGGCTCGCAAGGTGCCGATCGTCGCCGGCATGCTGCTGTCGGTCAGCATGATTGCCTGCAACTACGTGGATAGCGAGTGGCTGGTGGTGGGCTTCATGGCACTGGCCTTTTTCGGCAAGGGCATCGGCGCGCTGGGCTGGGCCGTTGTGGCGGATACGGCACCGAAGGAAGTGATTGGCCTGGCCGGCAGCATCTTTAACATGTTCGGAAATATCGCGGGCATCGTCACGCCGATCGTGATCGGATATATCCTTGGCACCACCGGTTCCTTCAATGGCGCGCTGGTCTTTGTCGGCGCCAACGCGCTGGTGACGGTGATCAGCTACCTGGTGATCGTCAAGGAAATCAAGCGCGTCGAGCTCAAGCATCCCTGAAATCCCTGAATTGCGTGGTGCCTGCTGCGCGGGCGCCACTGTGGCGCAGCGGCCAAGTGTTTCGCAAGGAAAAAAGACATGTCGGTGATCGATATCAAAGTAGAGCAGCCAGGCGGTTCGCAGCCGGCTGCGCAGGTGCAGGGCACTGCGCTGTACATCCGCATCCACGCGCTGGACAACGTGGCGATCGTCGCCAACGATGGCGGCCTGCCCGAGGGCACGGTATTTCCCTGCGGGCTGACGCTGCGCGAGCGGGTGCCCCAGGGCCACAAGGTGGCGCTGGTGGACCTGGCGGCCGGCGATGCCGTGGTGCGCTACAACGTGGTGATCGGCTACGCCCTGCGCGACCTGCCCAAGGGCAGCTGGGTCAACGAGCGCGTGATCGAGATGCCGGTGGCGCCCGGGCTGGACAACCTGCCTGTCGGCACGCGCGTGGCGGAACCGCTGCCGCCGCTGGAAGGCTATAGCTTCGAGGGCTTTCGCAATCCGGACGGCTCGGTCGGCACCCGCAACATCCTCGCCATCACCACCACCGTGCAGTGCGTGTCGGGCGTGGTGGAGCATGCGGTGCGGCGTATCCGGGCCGAGCTGCTGCCGCAGTATCCCAATGTGGACGACGTGGTGGGGCTGGAGCACACCTACGGCTGCGGCGTGGCCATCGATGCGCCGGACGCGATCGTGCCGATCCGCACGCTGCGCAATATCGCGCTGAACCCGAATTTCGGCGGCACCGCCATGATGGTGAGCCTGGGTTGCGAGAAGCTGCAGCCGGAGCGCCTGCTGCCGGCCGGCAGCTTGCCTGGCGGCCTGGATGTTGGCGTGGTGTGCCTGCAGGACGAAGAACACGTCGGCTTCGAGAGCATGATCGATTCCATCATGGCAATGGCGCATACGCACCTGGCCAGGCTGGACCAGCGCCGCCGCGAAAGCTGCCCGGCCTCGGAGCTGGTGGTGGGCGTGCAGTGCGGCGGCAGCGATGCTTTTTCGGGTGTGACCGCCAATCCCGCCGTGGGGTTTGCCACCGACTTGCTGGTGCGCGCCGGCGCCACCGTGATGTTTTCGGAAGTCACTGAAGTGCGCGATGGCATCGACCAGCTCACCGCGCGCGCCGCCACGCCGGAAGTGGCGCAGGCCATGATCCGCGAGATGGACTGGTACGACCGCTACCTGGAAAAGGGCCGGGTCGACCGCAGCGCCAACACCACGCCCGGCAACAAGAAGGGCGGCCTGTCCAATATCGTCGAGAAGGCCATGGGCTCGATCGTCAAGTCGGGCAGCACGGCCATCACCGGCGTGCTCTCCCCCGGCGAGAAGCTCAAGCAAAAGGGCCTGATCTACGCGGCCACGCCCGCCAGCGACTTTATCTGCGGCACCCTGCAATTGGCCGCCGGCATGAACCTTCACGTGTTCACCACCGGCCGCGGCACGCCGTATGGCCTGGCCGAAGTGCCGGTGATCAAGGTGGCAACGCGTAGCGATCTGGCACGCCGCTGGCACGACCTGATGGACGTGAATGCGGGCCGCATTGCCACCGGGGAGGCCACCATCGAGGATGTGGGCTGGGAGTTGTTCCGGTTGATGCTGGATGTGGCGAGCGGGCGCAAGAAGACCTGGGCCGAGCACCATAAGCTGCACAATTCGCTGGTGCTGTTCAACCCGGCGCCGGTGACCTGACCCGTTGGCCTGGCCAGCGCGGCCCATGGCGCTGGCGGATCTGGAGGTGCCCGCGGGTGCCAATTTGGCCGGTCCATAGGAAAGCTCTCGGCCGGCAGGTGAGCCACGCCGCAGCTCCCTTCCAGAGACAGCTTGCCGCACATTTTCAAGCTCTAAAGCCTCTAAAATCGAGTATTGAGTATGTAGTGCACTGTTTTACGAGCATATTGATTCCTCCAATTCCGTGCCATACAATGTTCGTTAAATCGAGCAATATCGCTTTTACGAGCGATTTTCCGAACATGAAAGTCTCCCAGTCCTCTGTCCTCTCTCCAGCTATGGCTCAGCAATCGGCCAAAGTTGGCCAGTTGCTGGCCCGGCTACGTCAGGCTCGCCACATCAAGCAAGCCGATGCGGCTGTGCGCGCGGGGCTTTCTCGCAACACGGCCTATCGGATTGAGAAGGGTGATCCAGGCCTCGCATTCGGCCAGGTGCTTCGCTATCTGGACGCTATCTCTCCAGGGGCAACACTTGCGAGCCTTCTGGCGGAGACCGATCCAGCACTCAAGGCGCTTCAGTCACGCGAAGCAACCCGGCGCGTCCGGGATCTGTCTGCCTCAGAGCTCCAGAACCTCGACTTTTGAGGACTCGTTCCGATGGCAAGAGACCAGCAACTGATGACCTTCGCTTGTCTGGGCGAAGCTTGGGCGCCGTGTGGCCAGCTCACCATGACAGAGGAGGGCTCGGCGCTGCTCGCCTCGCGCTTTGCCTACGGCCTCAGATATTTGGATCGTCCGGATGCAATCGAAGTTGACCCCGTGAGCCTCGGCATTCACGGGCAGCCGATAAAGGGCCGGCTGCTGCTGCCCGTGAACGAGCTGACGGGCTTCGGTGGCATCCGCGACGCGGCGCCGGATTCGTGGGGGCGCCGGGTGATTGAGGCCAAGCTCAAGGTGCCCGCGAACAGCCTGCCGGAGTCGCAGTACCTGCTGCACGCGGGTAGTGACCGCGTGGGTGCGCTGGACATTCGCTCGGACATCGATACCCCTCCAACGAGCGCGGTGGGCGATATTTACGCGATCGAGTATCTGATGGAGGCCGCAGAGCGTATCGAAGAAGGACTGCCTGTCCCGGCCAACCTCGAGCTGATCTTCGTGCAGGGCACCGGCCTGGGTGGCGCTCGGCCGAAGGCCACCATCCGGGACGACGCTGGTCACCTGGTCCTGGCCAAGTTCCCCAGCAAAACCGACGCCTTCGACGTTCCCCTCATCGAGACTGCGTCGTTGCTGCTGGCCAAGGAAGCCGGGCTAAACGTCCCTGCGGTGGAGACCCGCATGCTCGGCGATCGCCGCCTCATGATGATCCGCCGGTTTGACCGGTACTGGCTCGACCGTGGGGTAATGCCGCAGGCAAACACGGATCTCTTGCTGGCGCCGGCGGCAACTAGAACGGAGCGCCGCATGGCATTTGTCAGCGGCCTGACCCTGATCGGTTGCGATGAGACGGAATCGCGCACAAAGGCCTACTCCGATTTGGCCGCGGCGATTCGTAAATACTGCCATACGGCCGTCGTTCGCGCCGACAACGAAGAGCTGTTCAAGCGCATGGTGTTCAATATCTTAGTGACCAACGACGATGACCACCTGCGCAACCATGGGTTCATCTGGGATCCGCGGCTGCCCGGCTGGCGGCTGAGCCCGCTCTACGACGTGCTGCCACGGCCTTCGCACGCTACCGAACGCCAGTTGCACCTCGAAATCGGGCCTCAAGGGCGGAGCGCGACGATCGACAACGCGCTGGCCGGGTGCCAGCGGTTCTCGATCAGCACTGCGCGCGCTGGAGAGTTGATCGCGGGGATTTGGGCTGTCGTGCGGGAGTGGCGGGTGTTCTTTGAGCAGTACGGTGTCGGTGCCTTGGACTGTGACAAGATCGCGCCTGCATTCCGGCACTTGGACGACATTTGCAGCGCCGAGACACGACGCCACCTGCCCTGACCCTCCGCCGCTGGTAAGGACCAGCCCAGAATGACCGACGCGGGCATACAGTTGGTAGAGCGCTTGCAGTTTGCCAGCAGACCGATACGGCTTTGTATGCGATAAAGCACCGCGGGTTAGGGCCGTGCATGAAATCCAGCGCATTGCTTTACGCGAAGGGCGCCTTGAGCACCTGACCCATCAGAAAAGTCCAGCGAATCGGTTTATCTTTGACCAGAGAATCGGTTTAGCTGACACCGACGAAGCAAGAACCGATGCGGCGATAAGCGGCCGGGACCCGTGTCCCGGCCGCTTTACATTCGTTCGAGGCCAACCTTAAATGAGGAAGGATTCGGCCCTTCTCCTGGCTGCCACGCCTGCTGCCGTCCCCCCCTTCAATTCGCCATGCCATCCTCTCCCCGACATGACGCCGGAGACGGATCAAGCCTTGCCTGGTGGCGCGCGGCCAGTGCCGTGGCCGGACCCCTATCCGGGATTCCGTCGCGAGGTGCATCATGGCAGATCTGTCGAGTGAGCTGGTCAATGGGTTGAAGTCGAAACTGAGAGGCCAGGTGCTGCAACCTGGCGAGCCGGGCTATGACCAGGCGCGGCAAGTCTGGAACGCCATGATCGACCGCCGGCCCGCGCTGATCGTCAAAAGCGCCGGCGCGGCCGATGTCATCGATACCGTAGCGTTCGCGCGGGCCAATGGCGTGGCGCTGTCGGTACGCGCCGGCGGCCACAATATCGGCGGCCTGGCCCTTTGCGATGGCGGCGTTACGCTGGACCTGTCGGGCATGAAATCGGTGCGGATCGATCCCACTGCGCTGCGCGCCTATGTGGAGCCCGGTGCCACGCTGGGTGATTTCGACCACGAGGCGCAGGCCTTCGGCCTTGCCACGCCGCTTGGCATCAACTCCACCACCGGTGTGGCCGGACTCACCCTGGGCGGCGGCTTTGGCTGGATCAGCCGCAAGTACGGCACCACCGTGGATAACCTGGTCAGCGCCCAGGTGGTGACAGCCGATGGCAAGCTGGTGCACGCCAGCGCCACCGAGCATCCCGACCTGTTTTGGGCCATTCGCGGCGGCGGCGGCAACTTCGGCGTGGTCACCATGTTCGAGTTCGCCCTGCGGCCAGTCGGCCCGGAAATCTATGGTGGCCTGATCGTCTATCCGCTGGAGCAGGGCGTGGCCGTGTTGCAAGCCCTGCGCGAGCGCTTCGACGGCATGCCCGACGAGCTGACCGTGTGGGCCGTGATGCGGCTCGCGCCGCCACTGCCGTTCCTGCCGCCGCAGACCCATGGCAAGCCCATCGTGGCCCTGGCCATCTGCTACATCGGGCCGCCAGCCAACGGCCCGCAACTGGTCGAGCCATTGCGCCATCTCGGCACGCCCTACGGCGAGCATGTCGGGCCCATGCCGTTTACCGCCTGGCAGCAGGCGTTCGATCCTCTGCTCACGCCGGGGGCGCGCAACTACTGGAAATCGCACAATTTCGCCGGGCTGGACGATGGCCTGCTCACGTTGTTGACGGATTACGTCAACAAGCTGCCCTCGCCGCACACCGAGATCTTCATTGGCGCCATGGGCGGCCAGACCAACCGGGTCGCGGCAGACGCCATGGCTTACCCCAATCGCGATGCCAACTACGTCATGAACGTGCACGGACGCTGGACCGAGCCGGCTGACGACGCCGCCTGCATTGCCTGGTCGCGCGAGGTGTTCCAGGCCGCGGCGCCGTACGCGCTTGGCTCGGTATACGTGAACTTCCTGACGCAGGAAGAGGGCGATCGCGTCGGCGCCGCATACGGGCCGAACCATGCCCGGCTGGTCGAGGTCAAGCGGCGGTACGACCCCGACAACCTGTTCCGCCACAACCAGAACATCAAGCCCTGAGCGCTTCCCCACAGGCTATGCCGCCGGCCCCAAGCCGACGGCATGGGTCACGTCAATCTTCGTGCCGCCGGCGAGCGTCTGGTACACCACGCAATACCGCTCGGTCAGCCGCAGCAGCGATTCGAGTTGGTCGGCCTGCGCGTCGGTATTCAGTTCAAAGCGCATCCGGATCGCACGGAAGCCCACGGCGGCGTCCTTGCTCACGCCAAGCGTGCCGCGAAAATCGAGGTCGCCTTCCACCAGCACGCGCGCATCGCGCAGCACGATGCCCAGCGCGGTAGCCACCGCATTCAACGTGACGCCAGCGCAGGCGGCCAGGGCTTCCAGCAGCATGTCGCCAGAGCAGGCGCTCAGCCCGGTGCCGCCGGTGGCAGGATGCAGGCCGGCTTCGACCAGCGCCTTGCCGGTTTCGACGTGGCAGGTAACGCCCTCGCCCAGGCGGCTCGACGCACGCAAGGTGATCAAGGCAGCCTCGGGGTGTTCTCGGTACTTTTCCTTGAGCGGGGCCTGGAGAGTGCGGAGTTGGTCGGCGTGCACGGGCGTTCTCCCAAGCGTTGGCTTCAGGCATCGAGCCTAGGCGGCGGTTGCAAAATCTTCAAGGCGGCAACAGGCAGCCGGAATCCGGGGTGTCAGATCAACCGCGCCCCCGGCCACGCTCCCGACATCACGATATTGCGCACAGACTGCCTCACCGTCTGCATGATGTCCCACAATTCCGGCACCGGTGCGCGGTTACGCGCGGTGGCAAGCGCCACCTGCCGCGTCACCACCGGTTCCACCAGCCGGGCTGAATGCAGCCGGCCTTGCGCTACGCGATCGGCGACCGCGGCAAACGGCAGCAGGGTGGCGCCGCAGCCGTCTTCCACCAGGCGCATCGATACGGTATTGGACGCGTCGCATTCCAGCGCCAGTTGCAGGCTGGTGCCCGCGCGAGCAGCGAGCGATTCGGCCAGCACGCGCAGGCCGTGTCCCGTGCTGGGCAGGATCAGCGGCACTTCGCCAAGGCGGCGCACGGGAAAGGTCGGGCCGAGGTGGCTCCAGGATGTCGGCGTGACGAGTGTCAGGTCTTCTTCCAGCAGGATGTCGACCTTCAGCGCCCCTTGCTGCTCGGGCAGGTAGAGCAGGGCTACGTCGATCTCGCCAGCCGCCAGCCAGGCGAGCACGGGGCTGGCCAGTCCTTCGACAAAGCGCACCTTGGTCGCCGGGAAGCGTTGCTTGAGCGCGGTGCCGATGCTGGCGAATGCGGTGTTGGCGATGGTGGGCTGCGCCGCGATCACCAGTTGCGCAGGGCCTTGCGCCGACGAAGCGCGGATGGCTTCGCGGGCTTCGGCCAGCGTGGCCGCTACCTGCCGCGCATAGACGATCAGCGTCTGGCCGGCTTCGGTCAGCACCACGCCGCGCCCGCTGCGATGGAACAGGCGGGTGTCCAGCGCGGCTTCCAGCCGGGCGATCTGCCGGCTTACGGTGGACTGGTCCGCGCCCATTTCGAGCGCGGCGCGCGAGATGCTCTGCGTGTTGGCGACGCAGACGAAGCAGGCCAGGTCCTCGGAGTTCATCGCGACGCTTAGCCGGCGAAACGATCGCGCAGCGCCTGCGTCGCGGTACGGAAGAGACCCTGGTCCACGCCCACCGCCACGAAGCTCGCGCCCATGTCCAGGTAGCGGCGCGCGTCGGCTTCTACCGGTGTCAGCGTGCCCACGGCCTTGCCGGCGCGCCTGGCGGCCGCGAAGATGCGCGCCACCTGCGCCTGCACTTCGGGATGGTTGGGGTTGCCGAGGTGGCCGTACGCGGCCGCGAGGTCGTTCGGGCCGATAAAGATGCCGTCGACCCCATCGACCGCGCAGATCTCGTCGGCCGCGTCCACGCCTTTGCGGCTTTCGATCTGCACCAGCACGCAGATATTGTCATTGATCTGGCTGAAGTACTCCGGCACCGTGCCATAGCGGTTGCTGCGCTGGGCCGACGACACGCCACGCACGCCCGCTGGCGGGTAACGGGTGGCGCTCACCGCGCGCCCGGCCTGCTCGGCGCTCTCCACAAAGGGAATCAGGAAATTGTAGAAGCCGATGTCCAGCAGGCGCTTGATCAGCACCGGATCGTTGGCGGGCGGGCGCACTACCGGCGCGCTCACGCTGCCTTGCAGCGCCATCAACTGCGGGATGAAGGTCAGCACGTCGTTGGGCGAATGCTCGCCGTCGAGCAGCAGCCAGTCGAAGCCGGCCAGGCCGAGGATCTCGGTGGTGGTGGCGTTGCCCAGCGAGCACCAGCACCCGATTACGCGCTTGTGCGCCAGCACATCGGCACGAAAGCGGTTGGGCAGGGGCGAGGGCAAGGTGGAATTCGGGAGGGAGGACATGACGATGGTGTTCCTGTTTTCAGTCTGGGAAGCGAGCGGGTCAGCCGATGACCCCGCTCTGCCAGGGCGGTGTGGCCCAACATGCAGCCTTTGGCCGGCTGCGGGGCCATCGCCGATGCCAGATGGCTTGCTGGTCTGGCGGGTCTGGCGGGTCAGTGCGATCCGCTGACGATCTGTTTTGTGAAGCTGGCGCGTTCCATCTCCACCACCTCCACGCTGACCTGCACGCTGTCTTCCGCGTTGGCCGGGCGCACCGCGTCGGCAATGACCTCGCAGATCGCTTGGCTCAGTGCCTGGCGCACGGCCAGGTCGCGGCCGTCCAGGATGTGCAGGCGCGCATGGACGAAGGCACGCTCGCGCGCTTCGGTGCCCTGGCGGTAGGAGGTCAGCGTGATGCAGCGCGACTTGATGTCCGGCTCGCCGAACTGGCCGGAGGCCAGCAGCGCGGCATTGGCCTCGTCCAGCAGTTCTTCCTGCGAGCAGGTGAGGCGGGTGTTTTCGGTAATTTCAATGATGAGGTGGGGCATGGTGGCTGGGCCTGAAGGTTTCGGTGAGTTGCCGGGGCGGGGGGATCAGTCCACCGCCAGGCGCGACAACGGGCCGGGCGACTTGCCGCGCGCTGCCTGCACGCGCGCCGCGGCGTCGTCAAGCTGGGCCAGCGTGCCGCTGTCCACCGGCATGAATTCGGCGCGGGCGCGGCGCCAGGCGCGTTCCGGCTCGCCGGGCAGCAGGATGGCATCGGTGCCGGGCTGCAGGTGCGACGAGCGCAGCCAGTCGACGAAGGCCTGCACTTCATGGCCAAAGGTGGTGCTGCTGCCCAGGCGCTCGGGGTCGAACACGATGGCCAGCATATTGTTCCAGACCGCGTGCTCGTGGGTCAGGGTTTCCGGGCGAATGGTGTGGCCACCGGTGACCGCCGCGCCCAGCAGTTCGCACATCACCGCCAGCACGTAGCCCTTGTGCTCGCCAAAGGGGCGCAGCGCGCCCTGCGCCTCGCCAGCGGGCGGGAACATCACGGCCGGGTCGTCGGTGGGGTGGCCTTCGGTGTCGAGCAGGCAGCCCGGAGGCACCGCCACGCCCTTGTTGTTGGCCACGCGCACCTTGCCCAGCGCGATCGCGCTGGTGGCGAAATCCATCACCAGCGGCTCGCCGCCGGCCACCGGCACGCCGATGGTGAACGGGTTGGTGCCGTAGCGCGCCTCATAGCCGCCATGCGGGGCCACGATCGGCTTGGATAGCACATTGACGAAGTGGATGGAGATCATGCCGGCAGCGGTAGCCTGCTCGGCCCAGTGCCCAACCCGGCCCAGGTGGTGCGAGGCGCGCAGCCCCAGCACGCATACGCCGTGTTCGCGCGCGCGCTCGATGGCCAGGCCCATGGCTTCCTCTGTCACCGCCTGGCCCATGCCGCGATTGCCATCCAGGCTGAGGATGCCGCCAGCCTCGTGCACCACGCTCACGCGCTGGTTCAGTTGAAGCTGCTCGCCTTGCCAGGACATCACGTACTTCGGGATCATGCCGACCCCGTGCGAGTCGTGGCCTGACAGGTTGGCGCCGACGAGGTGGTCGGCGGTCAGGCGGGCCTCGCGGGCATCGGAGCCGGCGGCGCGCCAGAGATCGACCACCCATTGATGGAGGGCGGGCGTCGGGATGCGGTGTTCACTCATGGGCTTGGGGTTCGGAAGAAGAGGGGAGATCGGTGGGGAGATCGACGGGGAAATCGGTGGAACATGGCGGCCCCCATGATAAGCCGCCGGGCCCGGCTTGGGTACCCGGCAAGCCATGCGAGCCATGCACCGGCGTCATTCCGGCCGGATGTTCGCGCTCTTGATCAGCTGCGCCCACTTGGCCACCTCGCTTTTCTGGAACGCGCCCAATTCGGCCGGGCCGGCGCCGGACGGCTCGATCCCGAGCGAGGCCAGCCGGGCGCGCATGTCGGGCTCCTGGATGATCTTGCCGATGTCCGCGGCAAGGCGGTTGACGATGGGTGCAGGCGTACCAGCGGGGGCAAACACGGCCTGCCAGGAAACGATCTCGTAGCCTTGCAGCTTCGGGCCACCGGCTTCTGCCACGGTCGGCACGTCCGGCAGTTCGCGGGCGCGCTTGGCGGCCGTGGTGGCCAGCGCGCGGAACTTGCCGGACTGGATCATCGGCATGGCGGCCACGCTGTTCTCGAACAAGACATCGACCTGGTTGCCCAGCAAGGCTTGCACGGCCGGGCTGCTGCCCTTGAACGGCACGTGGAGCAGCTTGACGCCCGCCATGCTGGAGAACAGCTCGCCGGCCAGGTGCTGCGAGGTGCCGTTGCCGGCCGAGCCGAAGGAGACCGCGCCGGGCTTGGCCTTGGCAGCGGCGATCACGTCCTGCACGGTCTTCCACGGGCTGTTGGCGTTGACCACCAGCAGGTTGGGCAGGGTGCCGATCAGGGCCACGGGCTGGAAGTTCTTGATCGGGTCGTAAGGCATCTTCGGATACAGGCTCACATTGATCGAGTGCGAGCTGATGGTGCCGCCAACCAGGGTGTAACCGTCCGGCGCGGCCTTGGCCACATAGTCGGAGCCGATATTGCCGCCCGCGCCGGCGCGGTTCTCCACCACCACCGGCTGGCCGATCATCTGCGACAGGCGCTGGCCGATCAGGCGGCCGAGCACGTCCGTGGTGCCGCCCGCGGCAAAGGGCACCACGTAGTTGACCGGCTTGGCCGGCCAGGTGTCCTGCGCATGGGCCGGCAGCGCGCCAACGGCGGCCAGGGCGCAGGCGAGCAGGCCACGGGCGAGGCGAGATTGGGAAACAGCGCGGGAAATAGCGCGGGAAACGACGTGGGAAGCGCAGCGGAAAGCGGCGTGGGAAGCGGGATGGGACGGATGGGCTGGCTGGCCGGCCCGCAAGGGCCGCAGGTGCAGAAGCATGTCTTGGTCTCCATTGTATTTTTGTCTGGGCCATCGTCCTTTGCGCTGCGTGACGCGGCCGCTATGCTCTGGCAAGCGGCGCATGTGGCAGGGTGGGATCGCCTGGCAACAGGCTACACGCGTGCCGTGGTAGTAGCCTTGCGTTTTACGCATAACAGAAATGCGCCTGAAGCCAGGCGCCCAAAGCGTTCGCGACGTAACAATCGCTCCATTCCTGGAGGTTCCGGATCTCTCCCGTTCCGGCTCCGGCTTGATCGCACTGCACCATTTTCTTTCTGCCATGACCAGCCAATCCGTTGCAGCTACCTTGCCTTCCACTTCCTCCTCCGCCAAGCCGGCGGCGCGCTCCGGCGGCCGGGTCCTGGTGGACGCGCTGCGCATCCACGGCGCGCAGCGTATCTTCTGCGTGCCGGGTGAGAGCTTCCTGGATGTCCTCGACGCGCTGCACGACCAGCCCGCCATTGACCTGATCGTCTGCAAGCATGAGGGCGCCGCGGCCAATATGGCCGAGGCCGACGGCAAGCTCACGGGCCGCCCGGGCATCTGCTTTGTCACGCGCGGCCCGGGCGCCACGCACGCCAGCATTGGCGTGCATATCGCAGCGCAGGATTCCACGCCGATGCTGCTCTTCGTTGGGCAGATCGCTCGCGGCCACAAGGGACGGGAGGCCTTCCAGGAGGTCGACTACGGCGCCATGTTCGGCTCCATCGCCAAGTGGGTGGTGGAGATCGAGGATCCGGCTCGTATTCCTGAACTGGTGGCACGCGCGTTCCAGTGCGCGACTTCGGGCCGGCCGGGGCCGGTGGTGATTTCCCTGCCGGAAGACGTCCTGGACGGCCTGTGCGAGGTGGCCGATACCGGCCGCTACCGCCCGGTGGCGGCGGCACCGCGCGCGGCCGATGCCGATGCGCTCGCTGCGGCGCTGGCCGGGGCCGAGCGCCCGCTGGTGATTGCCGGCGGCGCTAACTGGAGCGCGCAGGCGGCGGCCGATTTTGCGGCCTTCGTGCAGCGGTGGAACCTGCCGGTGGCCTGTGCCTTTCGCCGCCAGGACGTATTCGACAATCGCGACCCGCACTACGTTGGGCACCTCAGCCTGGGGGTCAACCCGGCGTTGGCCGAGCGCGTGCGCACGGCCGACGTGATCCTGGCCTTCGGCACGCGGCTGGGCGATATCGCGACCGACGGCTACACCTTGCTGGAGGCCCCGCAGCCGCGCCAGCGCCTGTTCCACCTGCACGCCGACAGCGCCGAGCTGGGCCGCGTCTACCAGCCCGAGCTGGCCATCCATGCGGGCATCGAGCCCGGCGCCGCCATGCTGGCCGCGCTGACGCCGCCAGCGGCGGTGCGCTGGGGCGACTGGACCAGCGCCGCGCGCGCCGCGCATGGCGCCTTCGTGGCCCCCGCCAAGCCGCACCCGCAGCTCACCGGCGTGGACATGGGCGCGGTGGTCGCGCACCTGGACCGGATCTTGCCCGACGACGCCGTGCTGACCAACGGCGCCGGCAACTACACGGTCTGGCTGCATCGCTACTACGCCTATCGCCAGCCGCGCACCGAGCTGGCACCCACCTGCGGCGCCATGGGCTATGGTCTGCCTGCTGCGGTTGCCGCCAAGCTGCGCGACCCACAGCGCACCGTGGTGTGCTTCGCCGGCGACGGCTGCTTCCTGATGTACCCGCAGGAAGTGGCCACGGCCGCGCAGTATGGCGCCAACCTGATCGTGTTGGTAGTCAACAACGGCATGTACGGCACCATCCGCATGCACCAGGAAAAGCGCTATCCCGGGCGCGTCAGCGGCACGGACATCCCGAGCCCGGATTTTGTGGCGATGGCGCAGTCGTGCGGGGCCTGGGCGGAGCGCGTGACGCAGACGGAAGATTTCGCCGCGGCCTTTGCGCGTGCGCAGGCCGCGGGCAAGCCCGCCGTGCTGGAACTGGTCACGGACCCGCGCCAGATCACCCCGGCGATGCGGATCGCGGACTGACGAAAGAAGACAAAAAGCAAAAAAATACAAGACAGGAGACGCCCATGACCGATGCCACGCTGGCCGACTTGCGCAGCCAGTTTGCCGGCCATAAGGGCTACGCGCTGTCGCTGATGGTGGAGGCGCTGACGGCTGGGCTGTCCTGCCAGAAGCCCGCGTGCGCCCGCGCCGCTTCGTCCTCAAGCGCGGGGCCCAGCACGGCGACGCTGTGCTGCCCGCGTGCGAAAATCTCCCGGCAGGGCAGCGAGAAGGTGGGGTTCTCGGGGTGCGCGCCGGTCAGCGTCAGCAGCCGGTGTTCGGACAGCGCATACACCACCCGCCCGATGTTGCACCAGTAGATGGCGCCGGCACACATGCAGCAGGGCTCCGCGCTGGTATAGAGCGTGGCGCTGGCGAGCGCCTGCGGCGACAGCTTGCGGGCGGCTTCGGCCGCGGCGGCCAGTTCGGCATGCTGGGTGGGGTCGCCCTCGGGCGGCATCGAGTTGTTGCCGGCGCTGGCGATGACATTGCCGTCGGCGTCCGCCACCAGCGCCGCAAAAGGATGGCGTCCGCGGGCACGGGACGCCTCCGACAGGCGGATGGCCTCGCGCAGCAGGCGCAGGTCCTGTTGGCTCAGCGCCGTGGCAGCAGCGGTGGCGTCGGCGGCAATCAATGTGGTCATGGTCTGGTCCCGGTGGGTTCGTGAGGCGCGTGGCGGCGTGACGGCGTGGTGCGAATCATGACATGCAAGCCGCAGGGCCTGATCACGGCCACCGCCATCAGGGCGTCAAAAATAGGCCAAAGGGGCGCCAGAACGCGGGTGCCTAGCGATCCTGCGCGCGCAGCGCCGCTTCGATGCCGCGAATGCTCTCGAGCAGGCGCGGGCGCACCGTTTCAAGCAGTAGCGCGGCCGGCACGATGGCGGTGGGCCCGCTGCACGACAACGTCATCGGCGGCAGCGCGGGGCCGGGCCGGAACGCGGCGGCGATCGAGTTGATGTCCGGCAGCCATTCGCCAAACGACGTGGTGCAGCCCTGACGCTCCACCTCCGCGCGGCTGCGCTGCGCAATGGCCTGCGCACTGGCGCCGTCCATCCCTTCCTGTTGCTGGAAGGCGGCCAGTGCTTGTCGTTGTTCCACGGCGGGCAACGCTTGCAGGTAGGCACGCCCCGCGGCCGAGGTCAGCCCGGAAATGCGCGTACCGACCGCCACCCGCAACGTCAGGTACGACTCCGACTGGCAGTTCTCGAAGATCAGCATCTGCGCCCGATCGCGCACGATCAGTGACGTCACGCCCTGGGACAGGTCGGCCAGCTCCTGCATGAACGGCCGCACCACCGCCAGCACATCCACGCCATGCTGCGCCGCCGGCGCGAGGGCCAGCGCCGAGCTGCCGAGCTGGTACTTGGCCTGCTCCGGGTCCAGCCGCAGGTAGCCCAGCTCCGTCAGCGTATGCGTGAGGCGCGACACCGTGGATTTGGGCAGGCCGCAGCGCTGCGCCAGCTCGGCATTGCCCAGCCGCGTCTCAAAGCTGCGGAAACTCGCCAGCACATCGAGACCCCGCGCCAGCGCGGTCACGAAATGCCGGTCTTCCTTGTGCAGCTGCATATGCTGCTGCATGTGCCGCTGCACTTGCGTTTCGTGCGGTGGATCTTCGGTCTGCGGTTCGGACATGGGCGGCCTCGGCTGGCTTGGGGCTGAGCTTGCGTCTCAGCCTGCGCTGGCCAGCAGCTCGCGCAGCCTGGCCTTGAGTATCTTGCCGGACGGTGCGGCCGGCAGGTGGGCCACGATCCGGACCTCCGCCGGCATCTTGTAGGGCGACAGCTGCTCACGCAGGAAGGCGCGCAGCGCGGCCTGGTCCAGCGTCATGCCCTCGCGCACTTCCACAAAGGCGATGACTTCCTCGTTGCCTTCTACCGCGCGTCCCACCACCGCAGACTGCAGCACGGCCGGGTAGGCATTGATCGATTGCTCGACCTCCTCCGGGTACACGTTGAAGCCGGAGTGGATGATGATTTCCTTGGAGCGCCCCACGATGGAGACCGCGCCGTCGGCATCGATGCGCGCCAGGTCTCCGGTGTGCAGCCAGCCGTCGGCGTCGATTACCTGCGCGGTCAGGTCGGCTCGGCGGTAGTATCCCTTCATCACGTTGGGGCCGCGCACCAGCAACTCGCCGCTGCCGTCGGGCAGGCGCTCGCCCAGGCGGATCTCCACCTCAGGCACCACCGGGCCCACCGAGCAATCCGTGCGCGGCGACTCCACCCGGGTCTGGCAGACCGTGGGCGAAGTCTCGGTCATGCCATAGCCGTTGTGCAGGATGATGCCGAAGCTCGCTTCAAACGCCGCCTTGAGCGTGGCGGTGAGCGGCGCGCCACCGGATTGCGCCATGCGCAGCGCGCTCGCTTGCAGCGGCGTTGCCTGGGCGCGGCTCCATTCGATCAGCTTGGCATACATGGCGGGCACGCCATGCAGCACAGTGAGCCGCTGCGCGGCCAGCGCGTGCGCTAGCTTCTCGGGGCGGAATCGCGGTTCGTAGAACACCGTGGCGCCGTTGGAGAGCGGGCCCACCAGCAGCACGGAAAGACCGTAGACGTGCGAGATCGGCAGCACGCCGTAGACCCGGTCGCCCGGCTGCACGCGCGCCTGCATGCGGTTGGAGCGGCCGATGAACATCAGGTTGGCGTGCGTCAGCATCACGGCCTTGGCGGCGCCGGTGGTGCCAGTGGTGTAGATCAGCGCGGCGACCTGGTCGCGCGCTGCTGCGTCCACCGGCTCAGCCACGGCGGCCGCATTGAGCGCGCCCAGCAGCAGCTTGCCCGCATGCGGCCATTCGGCCGGTTGCGCGCCACGCGCCAGGCCGTGCTCGCGCGCTTCGGGATGGGCGTTGTCGAGGTAGAGCGCGATGCGCGCGCCCGAGTGTTCGATGATGTTATCGATCTCGCGGGCGGACAGGCGAGCATTGACCGGAACGGCCCATGCGTCCAGCGCGCTAAGCGCCAGGATCAGCACCGCGCAGCCCACGCTGTTCTCGGTCACCAGCACCACGCGATCGCCGCCGCGCACACCGGCGCCAGCCAGTGCACGGGCGGTTTCGGCAATGGCGCCGCTCAGCTCGCCGTAGCGCAGGGACCGCTCGGCGTCCATCAGGGCCACGCGCTCGGGGTGGCTCTGGACCCAGGGGCCGATGGTCTGGTGCAGGCGGGAAAATGAAGTGGCAGCCGGTGCGTGCGCGGCGGGCGTGGGGGTGCTACTCATCACAGTCTCCAGGTCAGGCGTCCGGCGTGGGCCGCCGGATTTTTCGATGGCGGAATACTCCCACCGATCACCTTACGCGTCAACTGCACTGTGGAATTCATGTTCTGCATTGCAGAACATGGATCATCCGGCCTCAGAACCGGAAGCGCGCGACCCCAGCCGACAGGCCTGCCGCTTGCTCATCCAGGCTGGCCGCCTGCGCCGTAACGGCTTCGACCAGCTCGGCGTTCTGCCGGCTGGTCTGGTCGAGTTGGGCCACTGCCTCGCCCACCGAGCGGATGCCGCGCGCTTGTTCGTCAGCCACCCCGCACAGGCGTTCGGCCAACTGATGGCTCTGGCCGACCGCCTGCTCGATGCCGCTCATCGCGCTGACTACTTGCCCGCTAAGCCGTGCCCCACGGGCGATCTCCGAGCTGGCCTGGCCAATGGTGGTGCGAATCTCGCGCGCGGAGTTGGCGCTGCGCTGCGCCAGCCCGCGCACCTCCTGCGCCACCACGGCGAAGCCGCGCCCGGCCTCGCCCGCGCGGGCTGCTTCCACGGCGGCGTTGAGCGCCAGGATGTTGGTCTGGAAGGCGATGCTCTCGATCACTTCGACCATTTCCGCGATATTGCGCGAGTGCTGGTTCACCGTGTCCATGGCGCCGCTCATCTCGCTCACCACCGCCATGCCGGCGTCGGTGGCTTCGCGTGCCTGGCGTGCCATGGCGCTCGATTCGGTGGCCTGGGCGTGGGCTTGGCCGACCAGCGCGGTGAGGCGCTCGACGCTGTCGGCGGCGGCGGCCAGCGCGGTGGCCTGCAGCGCGGTGCGGCGCGACAGATCGTGGTTGCCGCTGGCGATGCCTTCGCTGGCCGCGGCGATCTCGGCGGCGGAGCGCTGGATCCCTTCCAGCACGCCGGCGAGCTGGTCGCGCATGCGCGCCAGCAGGCTCATCAGGCTGTGGTCATCTCCGGCGCGCACGCGCACGGCTTGCTGCAGGTCGCCCGAGGCGATGCGGCTGGCCACCTTGGCCGCGTCCGCCGGCTCGCCGCCCAGCTCCGAGTGCAGCAGGCGCGAGGCGAACCAGGCCAGCGCGGCCGCTGCTGCAAGGCTAGCCACCAGCATGCCAACCATCACGGCCTGGCCGCGCAACTGGCTGGCCGTCACGGTGGCTACCGTAGCGGCGGCCTGCCGCTCCTGCTGCTCGCGCGTGACCTCGACCAGATCGGCCAGCTTCTGCAATTGCTCGCCAAGAAAATGGCCGTCGACCGAAACGGCGCTGTCGAACTGCAGGGCATCGAGCGGCTGCTTGCGCAGCAACGTGACATAGTCACGCAGCATCGCCGCGGCGCTGTTGCGTTCGGCTTGCAGCGCGGTGGCCTGGGCGGGTGCGGCCGTGCGCACGGTGCCAAGTGCCTGGTCGAGGCGCGCGAGGGCGCCATCGATGTCGGCGGTTGCGCCGTCGCGCTCGGTGCTGCTGGTCGCCATGGTCAGGGCAAGCTGGGCGCGGCCCAGCCGGGCCAGCGCCGATTGTGCGCGCTCCGCGGCGATGGCGCCCTGCATATCGCGTTGATAGAGCGTATCTGTCATCTGCTTGACCGAGACGAGGCTGAAAATGCCCGTCAGCCCCACCACGGCGCCGAACACATAGACCAGCGCAAATGCCACGCACATGCGCGCGCTGAGGGGAAGCCGGCCCAGCCAGGCGGGCATGCGCCGGCCGGCGCGGCGTGGAAGGCGAAGGTGGATGGCTTGCAACACGGTTGAGACTCCGATGGACCACGCGGCCCATATGCTGACCCTGGGGTGCCGCCATCTCGCGCTCCGGTTTGCAGCGCCGGCTTACCACGGGTGACGGCATGACTTTGTTGTGGGCTGCATGCTCGCCGCCATCTGTGACGCATTAATGACATCCCGCCATTGCGCAGGGGTAATCGGCTTTGTCATCCGCGTGACACATGGCTGACATGCAATAGAGGGCGAGTCACATTGGCTCACCAGCTTCTTGCGCCTGGCGCCGCGCCTCCCCACGTCACGTTCACTCCGTCCATGCAGATTGCCTACCCCCTGGGCGGCGCGCCCGTGCTGCGGCTACGCTTGCCGCCGCTCCACGCCGTCTTCCAGCCTATTGTGGTGTTCGGGACCGGCCATGTGCTGGGCTACGAGGCGCTGGTCAGGGGGCCCGCCGAGTCGCCGCTGGCCATGCCGGACGCCTTGTTCCGCCTGGCCCGCGACGAGGCCGAGACCATCGAGCTGGAGCTGCGGGCGGCGCGCACCGGGCTGTCCGCGTGCCTGGCGAATGGCTTGCGCGGCAAGTTGTTCCTCAACTTCAGCGCCATGGCGCTGCGCTACCTGCTGGCCAACGGCGGGCGTGCCATGCGGGCCCTGGTGGCGAACAGCATCGCGCCGGATCGGGTCGTGATCGAGGTGACCGAGCAGACCCCCATCGAGGACGCGGAGCGCTTCGGGCAGGCCATGGCCGTGCTCCGCGAGCTGGGCATGCAGTATGCGCTGGACGATTTCGGCACCGGCCACGCCAATCTCGACCGGCTGGTACACCTCGCGCCGCACTACACCAAGCTGGACAAGTCGCTGGTGCGTGGCATCGGCACGTGCTCGCGCCGGCTTGAGGTCGTGCGCACGGTGCTGGCCCTGGTCAAGGCGCTGGACGGCGAAGTGATCGCCGAAGGCATCGAGGATGCCGATGAACTGGCGGTGCTGCGCGATCTCGGCGTGCCCTTCGGGCAGGGCTACTACCTCGGCAGGCCGGCGCCGCACCCGGTGCTCAGCCAGTGCTGAGCGGGCCAGTCCGAGGCAGCCGCCCGCCGGTCTCATCCAGGCGATATCCCTTGCCATACACCACCGTGATGACCAGCCCATTGCGGGGGTGGAGCCCCAGTGCCCTGCGCAGGCGCGATACCAGGCTCGCCAGGGCGCGGGACAACGGTGGCAGCGGACAGCCCCAGATTGCGCGTTCGATATGGGCACGGGACAAGACCCGGCCGACGCTGCCAAACAGCAACGCTGCCAGCTCGAACTCCTTGCGGGGCAGCGTGAGCCGGCGTCCCTGGAACACGACCTCGTGCGCCAGGCAGTCCAGTGAATAGAGCCCGACCGCCAGGTCCGGGCTCGGCGTTTGCCGGCGCGCGGCGGCACGGCGCTGCAGGGCGTGCAGCCGGGCCACCAGCTCGCGCGCGCGCAACGGGCGGATCATGTAGTCGTCTGCGCCCGCCTGCAAGGTATTGACGACCGAGTCTTCGTCGCGCTGGTGGGAAACCACCATCACCGGCACTTCGCTGCGCCAGGCGCCGCGCACCGCGCGCACGGCTTCCACGGCAGGCATGTCGGCAAGGTCGTGGTCGATCAGCAGGACGTCGTAGCCGGCTTGGTCAATGCCACGGAAAAGCTCCGCGCTTGCGGGGTAGGTGTGGCAAGGCACGCCGGCGCGAGCGAGGGCATCTGCAATGGCCTTGGCCTGCAGCGACAGATCCGCTAGCAGTGCGATCTTCATAGGAATTGTCCATCTGGCATTGACGCGGTTCGCAGGGCCGGTGCGCGCATCGGCTGCCCGCAAGGCGACTCAGGCAGGATAGTCCGCGGCGCGAGGGATATCACCTGGAACAATCTGCAAGGACGGGCAGAAAATTCCCAAAGCAGCGGGGCGCCAAGCCACAAGGCGACCGGCATCGCACCAGCCCACGGTCGATTGTTGCGGTGCACGTACACATTTTGTCCACGATTGCCGGATCGTGTTATCCACAGCTTGTGTGGATAACCGCGCTTGACGTGCCGCGCTTGGCCAATGGTGGCGGTTATGTATCGGGCTGCCTAAATTTTGAACAGGAAGGCGGGTGACGCCTCGCCAGCGACCGTGGAGGCGGACAAATTCAGTGCTGCAGCGTGCAAGGCAGCAAGCGCGGCAGAGAGGCTGGTCATGAAGGTAGGTGCGTATTGCAATGCGTTGGCCGGCAGGGGGGCGTGATCGTCAGATTGTCAGATCGAGACGCGGCGGCCAATCTCCACCACCTGATTGCTGGGCAGCCGGAAAAGATCGGTAACGTGCATGCCGTTCCTGACCATCAAGGCGAACAGCTTGCCTTGCCAGTGCGGCATCCGGCTATCGCCCTCGCGCAGCACGATGGTTTCCAGGCCAATGTAGTATCGCGCATGGCGATAAACAGCTGCACGGACGTCATCAGCATGGTGAGGGAAACGGCGATGCCATACGCGCAAGCCAGTTGATCCGATTCCAGATCAGCAGGCTCAAGCGGCCCAGGATAACCGGCGCCGACGGCTTGCCCCCCGAGAGCGCGAGCACGGTTTTCAGCGTGTATCGATCAGCGCAGGGGCTTGCGGCATGACTATCTCTCCAGGCAACCCATTGAAGAACATTGCGGCAAGCCCGGGATTCAGGCTGCAGGAACCGGTCGCCCGGTCAGCGGATAGTTCGGATCGTTGTAGCCATGCGTGGAGGCATGTCCGGGCCGCACCAACTGGTCGACCAGGGCCTCCTCTTCGGGGGAGATGGGCACGCCGACGGCGTCAAAGTAATCCTCGAACTGTGCCAGCGTGCGCGGCCCGGCAATCACCGAGCTGACAATCGGGTTGGCCAGCACCCAGGCGGTAGCGAACTGGCCCAGCTTGAGGCCACGCGCATCGGCATGCGCCTTCAGCGTCTGGGCAATCACCAGCGATTCCTCGCGGAATTCCGTTTCCATCATGCGGCGGTCGGCGCGGCCCGCGCGTGAGTCTTGCGGGGGCTGCTGGCCGGGCAGGTACTTGCCGGTGAGCACGCCGCGCGCGATCGGGCTGTAGGGCACCACGCCAAGGCCGAAGTGCTGGCAGGCCGGCAGGATTTCCACCTCGGGCATGCGGTTGAGCAGGTTGTAGTAAGGCTGGCAAACCACCGGGCGCGGCACACCCAGCTGGTCGCACAAGCGTGCGGCCTCGGCGATGCGCCAGCCGCGGAAATTGGACAAGGCCCAGTAGCGGATCTTGCCGGCACGGACCAGGTCGCCCATGGCGCGCACGGCTTCTTCCAGGTTTTCGCCGGGGTAGTCGCGGTGCAGGTAGAGGATGTCGAGGTAGTCGGTGCCAAGGCGGCCCAGGCTTTGCTCGACTTCGCGCAGGATCCAGACGCGCGAGTAGTGCGAATGGTTGGGCGCAGCCTGCATCGGGTTGCCGAGCTTGCTGGCCAGGATCCAGTCATGGCGGTCGGCGGCGAGCAGCTTGCCCACCATGCGCTCGGAGCCGCCCTTGCTATACACGTCCGCGGTGTCGATGAAGTTGACGCCGTGCGCGCGAGCGCTAACGACGATGCGGCCGGCCTCGGCTTCGTCGGTCTGGTCGGCGAACATCATGGTGCCGAGGCACAAGGCCGACACCTTGAGGTTGCTGGCGCCCAGGCGCCGGTATTCCATCTTGAACTCTGACATTGCGGTCTTCCTTGATATGGCTGGCGGTCAGGCGGTAACGCGGTAAGGCGTGCAAGCTTAACGCCTGTGGGGAAATTCTGCCTGCCCCCGGGCCGCGGCTATGCCAGAATGCTAGCCATTGTGGTCTGGCTCCGCCAAGGCGAAATCCAACAATCATGCTCAGCCCCTCCCTCGTCGCGGCGATCGTGCTGGCGTTCCATCTGCTTGGCGTCGTTGCGGCTTTGCACGCTGTGATGACGGTGCGCACCGCGCCCGGCGCCATCGCGTGGGCCGGCTCGCTGGTGATGATGCCGTACTTCACGCTGATCCCGTACCTGATCCTCGGCAGCAGCAGTTTTGCCGGCTACGTGAATGCCCGGCGCTTCAATAACGACCGGCTGCGCGAGGTCACGCACGAGATGGAGCCGCACGAGCGCGAGGCGCGCGACGCCAGCGTGGTGCACTCGCCCCCGCAGCCTTACCTGCGCGCCTTGCCCCGGCTGACCGGCACGCCGTGCCTGGCCAACAACGCGGTGCGGCTGCTGGTCAACGGCGAGGCGACGTTCGAGGCCATCTTTGCGGCGATCGCCGCCGCGCGGCAGGTGGTGATCGTGCAGTTCTTCATCGTCCACGACGATGCGCTTGGGCGGCGCCTGCAGAGCCTGCTGTGCGAACGCGCTGCCGCGGGCGTGAAGGTGTATTTCCTCTACGACAGCATCGGCTCGCATGCGTTGCCGGGCCAATACGTCAAGGTGCTGCTGGCCGCAGGGGTAGAGGCGCGCGCCTTTGCCACGCGGCGCGGCTTTGTCAACCGCTTTCAGCTCAATTTCCGCAACCACCGCAAGCTGGTGGTGGTGGATGGGGAGTGCGCGTTTACGGGCGGTCACAACGTCGGCAACGAGTACCTCGGGCAAAAACCGCCGCTGGCGCCCTGGCGCGACACGCATATCGAGATCCGCGGCAGCGCCGTGCTGGACTTGCAGATGGTGTTTGCCGAAGACTGGTTCTGGGCCGCGCGGGAGGTGCCCATGCTGCTGCCCCCGCCGGCAGCACCTGCCGGGGGCATGACCTGCCAGGTGGTGCCGTCCGGCCCCGCGGACGCGCAGGAAACCTGCTCGCTGTTTTTCGTCGAGGCAATCCAGGCGGCGCGCCGGCGGGTGTGGATCACCAGCCCGTACTTCGTGCCGGACGAGGCCGTGTTCGCCGTACTCCGGCTGGCGGTGCTGCGCGGGGTTGACGTGCGCATCCTGCTGCCGGCGCGCCCCGACCATCTCGTGGTGTTCGCCGCCTCCACGCTGTATGCCTACCGGGCCGTCTGTGCGGGCGTGAAGCTCTATCGCTACCAGCCGGGCTTCCTGCACCAGAAGGTCATCCTGATCGACGATGAGGCCGCGGCGGTCGGCAGCGCAAATCTCGATAACCGCTCGTTCCGGCTCAATTTCGAACTGATGGTGATGACCGCGGACCGCGATTTTGCCGCCAGCGTGACGCGCATGCTGGAGGCGGACTTCGCGCAGGCCTGCCAGATCGAGCGCAGCGAATACACTGCCGCGCCGACGCTGCGCCGCGTGGCGATGCACGTGGCCACGCTGTTTGCGCCGATCCTGTAACCATGCGTCGTGCCTACAGATCCGCTTGCGCCGCTTGCCTTGAGGTGCCGGTTGGCCAGTCGCGGCGCATGATGATGTAGGTGAAGGATGTCGACCAGCCGATCAGGATCAGGCCCACCAGCGGCTCGATGCTGGCGAGCAGGCGCGTGGCGCCAACCGGCGCGATGTCGCCCAGGCTTTGCGTGGTGAAGGTTTCAAGCGAGAAGTAAAGGTAGACGATGGGCGTGATGGGATGGGCGCTGGCAAGGCCGCCCAGGCCCAGCACATGGCCCGCCACCCAGTAGCCGACGGCAAACACCATGGCCTCGAGGCCATGGGCCAGGATGATGCAGACGATCAGCACGCCAACGTTGACGCGGCCGGTCCAGCGGCGCGGATTCATGCCGGACAGCAGGCGCAGGGCTTCGTAGTGGATGGCGACCACGGTTACGGTCAGGATACTGACGCAGGCCAAGGCCAGGAGGTCGTGGACGGTGAGGTTCATTGAGCGTTCCTTGTCGGGCCGGGATCGCCTCGGTTGGGCGCGGCACGCGATAGTGACCGCCCTTGCCGCCGGGATGTTCCCCGGGGCATGGGCGCACACGGTCACAAACTGCTTGGAATGTAACGGGGGATCACGCGCAATGCCAGCCCGAAGCGCAGTAGCGCACTGGCGCGGCTAGGAAAGCGGCGCGGCGAAGCGGCGGCGCAGCCAGCCTACCAGCGGCCCGAGCCAGGGCAGTTGCTGCCAGAGCTCCTGCGCGGCGTCCCAGTAGTCGCGATGGAGTGTCACGCGTCCATCGCCGTCAAAGCGAAAATGCGAGCTACCGTGCACCTGGTAGGGCTTGCCCTTCAGGGTGAAGTGGAAGTCCCACAGCACAAACGCCTGGCCCGGCTGCCGGAATTGCTCACCGATCACAAAGCGCGGGTTGTCCGTGGCGACGAACATGTGCGCAAAGATCCGGCGGATCGCCTCTCGTCCGCGCACATCGTTGAAGGGATCCTTGAAGCGGGCATCGTCGGCATAGAAGCGCGCGATGTCGCCCAGCGAGGCGGGCGAGAGCGTTTCGTACCATCGCAGCAGGGCGGTCAACTCGGTCAATTCAGTCAATGCGGTCAACTCCGTCAGTGCGTTCGGGCCGGTCAGGGGCATCACGGCGCGTCCATCACTCTTTGCAGCGCCGCAAGGCGCAGCCGGTAGGGTAACAGGCTGGCGAGCTTGAGCAGGCGGGTGAAGCGGCGCGGGAAATCGATCTCGAAGCGGCCGCGCGCCAGCCCCTGCAGGATGGCCTCGGCGGCGGCCTCGGGGGTGAGCAGGGCAGGCATCGGGAACGCGTTGTTGGCCGTCAGGCGTGTCTTGACGAATCCCGGGTTGACCAGGTAGACGCCCAGCCCGCGCGGACGCAGTTCGGCGTAGAGCAGTTCGGCCAGGTTGATCAGGGCGGCCTTGGTTGGCCCGTAGACGGTGGCGTTGGGCAGGCCCATGTAGCCGGCCACGCTGGCGACCAGCACCAGGCTGCCGCTGCCGCGCGCGAGCATGTCGGTGAGCGTGGCCTGCAGCCCGTAGTAGACGCTGTTCAGGTTGGTCTCGATGGTGTGGCGCACGCTCTCGGCCTCCAGCTCCCAGGGGCGTAACGCACGATAATCGGCGGCGCAAAACACCACCAGGTCCACGCCCTCCCAGGCCTCGCGCAGTGTGTCATGCGCCAGGCGCCAGGCGTGTGGATCGGTGGCGTCCATCGGCAGCAGCAGCGCCGTGGCGTGATCGCCGGCAACCGCCTTGAGGGCTTCAGCCCGGCGCGCCGACAGGGCTACCCAGGCGCCGCGCGCAAGCAGGGCGCGCGCCAGCGCCGCGCCGATGCCGCTCGATGCGCCGACCAGCCAGACCCGCTTTTCGTGCCAATCCGTCCAGCGGGGGTTGAGTGCCGTCCTGGCCATGGTTGCCTCTCTGATTTGCGCCGCAGGCGCGATTCGGCCATCGCGGCTATTGCTGAGATGGCTGAGATTGCTGAGATTGCGGTGATTGCGGTGATTGCGGGCGCCGGAAGAACACCGTGACCTGGCCAACCTCGAAACCGAATTTCGAGACGCTGGCGCGATTGATCATGGTGCGCGCGTCGACCAGGTACATCCAGTCGTCGAACTGCACGTCATACGTGGCGTCTCCCACCGGCAGCCGCAGCGTGTAGCGCCAGTTCAGCGTGTTGCCCGCGCTGTGCCCGATCGCTTCGCCCACCACGTCGCCGGCGCGGCCGCGCCAGGTGCCGTCGGGCTGGCGCGCCAGCGTCCAGGTGCGCTGCTCGGTGCTGCCGTCGCTGTAGGTGAAGTGCTCGTCCAGTAAGAAATCGCTGCCTTCCCGGCGGCCCTCGATGGTTACCGTGAAGCGCTTGACGACCTCGCCGCTGCGCTTCTGGAACATGCCCCAGGCCTCGGTCTTGCCACTGAAGAAAGCCGGCACATCGAGCACGGGCTGCTGCTGCGCATACTGCGAAACGTCCGGGCCGGCGCAGGCAGCCAGCCATAGCGCGGCGTACAGCAGCAGGCGTTTGCCGCAGTGCGAAGGGTCAAGGCGAATCATGTCGGGTCCTCCATCGGTGGTGCCGGGGCCGTGCGCAGGCACAGCATGGCGGCGAGCTTGAACAGGCAGGGCAAGCCGCCGTAGACCAGCGCCAGGGCATGGCTGCCGGGCGCCGTGCCGCCGGCGCCCGGCTGGTAGCCGCACCAGGCCAGCAACGGCAGCGCCAGGCCCGACAGCGCGAGCGCCAGCTTGCCCAGCAAGCTCCAGATGCCGTAGTAGCCGCCGGGTTGCTCGCCGGGGGGAATCAGGCAGGCCAGCAGCACCGGCGGCAGCGCCAGGTCGGCGCCAAGCGCAAGTCCCGCCAGCACGCACACGGCCAGGTAGGCGCTGGTGTCGCCTGTGCCCAGGCCGGCCGCCCAGACAAAGGCGGCCACCGCCAGCGTCATGCCAAGCCGCCAGGCCCCTATGGGGCCGATGCGCGCGCAGAGGCGGGTCCAAAGCGGCAGGCCGCAGGCGCCCGCCGCAAAATAGGTGGCGAGGAACGCGCCGGACCACTGCGGCGCGCCCAGCCGATCCTGGATGAAGAACAGAACCAGCGTAGCCGGTATCGAGACCGATATCGCGTTAAGGAAATACGGCAGCAGCAGGCGCCGGAATGCACGGTTGGCGAGCGTGGCGCGCCAGCCGTGCACGCCAGCGCTGTGGTGGCGCCAGGCCGGCGCGTGCCGCAGCAGCAACGCCAGCGCGCCCAGCAGCAAGGCGGCGAACACCAAGGCATAGCCCGCCATGGCCGGCGCGGCGGGCCAGCCCGATGCGCCCAGAAGCCAGGTAGGCAAGACGCTGGCCAGCATCACCCCGGCCAGGCCCGCTGCCTCGCGCCAGGCCGCGGCGCGGGTCAGCGTGGCCGGCTCGCCAGACACGCGCGCGCCCCAGGCCAGATAAGCAATGTTGACCACGCTGTGTGCGCTGTAGACCAGTATCAGCGAGAGCGCCAGCCAGGCGGCCAGCGCCCCGCCGCGCACAGGCGGCAGCCACAGCATGGCAAAGGTCGCCGAGAGCACCAGGCACGCTAGCCATAACGCGGGCGCCAGCTTGCCGCGCTGTGCCAGGTGGTCGATCCAGCGGCCGAGGAACGGGTCCTGCACGGTGTCGATCAGCCGCGCGGCGAACAACACCGTGCCGGTCGCGGACAAGGCCAGCCCGAGCTCGCTCGCGTAGTAGGCGGGCACCTGCACGTAGACCGGCAGGGCAGCCATGGCCAGTGGCATGCCGAGCAGGCCATAGGCAGCCATGGCGGATGCCGGGGCGGGCGCGGGCAGGGCCGGATCGGGATTGGGCGCCGTGGGCGCGGCGGGCGCGGTGGGCGTCGCGGCTGTCGCGCTGCCGAGGTGCGGCGCGTTCATCGTGCGAGCCCGAGCAGGCGCTGGCGCAGCGCCGGCGCGCGCGTGGCGGGGTCGAGCCAGATCGAGAAAAACGCCAGCGCAAAGGCGGAGTCGTCGATCTCGGTGGTCAGCCGATCGCCTGCGTAGAAGCGCACGCCCTTGCCGGGCATGAACACGCCGGTGAGCGTGTCGCCCGGGCGCACGTCGACAAACGCCTGTGCCAGGCTTGCGCGCCAGCGATCGAGCATTTGCGGGCTGGGCGGCATATTGCCGGCGCTGCCGATGCGCGTCATCTCGTCGAGGCTGGTTTCGACCAGGCGCTCGCGCTTGATGCTGCGGTCGTAGGTGAGTTGCAGCGCAAAGGGCACATCCGGCGCGTCTGGCGCGATCGGCAGCTGCGCGCTCCAGAGCTGGGCGGAATAGAGGCGAAACCCGAACACGCGGAATTCGCCTTCGCCCGACAAGCGGGCGGGCTGCACGTCTGCGCGCCAGCCCGCCGCGGCAAGCGCCGGGACACATAGGATGGCCATGGCAAGGGCGGCGGCAGCGCGGCGCATCTCAGGCCTGCCGCTGCAGCACGAACTGCATGACGTCGGTGCGGCCTTCGTCGAATCCGGCTTCGCAGTAGCACAGGTACAGGCGCCAGGTACGGATGAAGACCGCATCGAAGCCTTGCGCGGTGACATCATCAAGCCCCTGCTCGAAGGCCGCGCGCCAGCGCCGCAGCGTCTCGGCGTAGTCCGGGCCAAACGCCAGCGTGACGCGGCTTTCCAGCCCGGCCCGCAACCCGGCCTTCAGGAAACGCCCGGGGCTGGGCAGCATGCCGCCTGGGAACACGTACTCGCGGATAAAGTCGCTGCTCGCGCGGTAGGCCTTGAAGCGCGGCTCTTCGATGGTGATCGACTGGACCAGCGCGCACGCGCCGGGCCGCAGGCGCTGGCGCAGCATCTGGAAGTAGCCGGGCCAATAGCGCTCGCCCACGGCCTCGAACATCTCGATGGAGACAATGGCGTCGTACTCGCCATCAAGGTCCCTGTAGTCGCGCAGCTCCAGCCGGGCGAGCCCTTGCAGACCGGCCTGGGTCACGCGCTGCTGCGCTACCTCAAGCTGTGCGGCGGAGATGGTGATGCCGTGCACGTGGATCCCTTGCCTTGCCGCATGCATGGCAAAGCCGCCCCAGCCGCAGCCCACTTCCAGCACGCGCATGCCGGGCTTGAGGCCAAGCGTGTCGACGATATGCTGGTACTTGGCGTCCTGCGCCGCTTCCAGCGGCCGGCTCCGCTCGCCCTGGAACAGCGCGGCAGAATAAGTCCAGGTCGGGTCCAGCCAGCGCTGGTAGAAGGCGTTGCCCAGGTCGTAGTGCGCGTGGATGTTGCGGCGGCTGCCGGTGCGGCTGTTGGGGCGCAACCGGTGGCGCAGGCCGTACCACCACCGCGCCAGCCAGCTGCCGACCACGGTCCGCGCCAGCGCGGACTCATTGCGGATGGCCAGGCGCAGCAGCGCGGTGAGATCCGGCGTATCGAGCCAGCCTGCGCGGTAGGCCTCGGCAAAGCCGATGTCCCCGGCGCGC
The DNA here is from genome assembly GCF_058809705.1 of Cupriavidus sp. MPR-AND1C. Classification (NCBI taxonomy): domain Bacteria; kingdom Pseudomonadati; phylum Pseudomonadota; class Betaproteobacteria; order Burkholderiales; family Burkholderiaceae; genus Cupriavidus; species Cupriavidus sp. MPR-AND1C. The sequence goes on from NZ_JBXASU010000016.1 coordinate 31,315, forward strand.
AGGATCTCGGCACAGGCACGCCAGTCGCGCAGCTCCAGGCGCGCGCCGGGTCCGGCATGCGGATCGCCAAACAGGCATTGCTCGCCCGAGGGCGCGACCAGCAACAGGTGGCCAACGCGGATGCGCTCGAGCAGGGTTAAGAAAAGACGGGCTGACGCAGGGGCACCGTCGGGCGGCAGGGTTAGCGCGCGAGAGGGCGTCATGGTTTGTTTTCCTCGGACTGCGACAGGTTGGCGGATGGGTTGGGGAAACTCGTCGGGCCGTGCGGACCGGCACCGGGGCCTGGATCTTTGCCGCGGAACGGCACGTTCTTCAGCCACAGGCGCAGGGCCTGCCAGTGGATGCGCGCCATCACCGACACCGTGAGCCAGGGCTGCCGCGCCAGCGCACCCAGCACATTGGCGCGCGAAAACGGCAGGCGGCGCCCACCGATCGCGGTACGGATCACGAGGCCCGTGGCGTCGTAGTAGTCAATGCCGGCAAAGCTGGTGCCGCCGGTATCGCGCAGGCGGAACGCATAACTGCCCTCGACCAAGCAGAACGGCGACACATGCAGTGCCTTGTGGCAGGTCAGCACGGTGTCGGGGCCGATTGCGCAGCGGTCGGGCGCGCACAGCAAGTAACGGTGGCTGGCGCCGAAGGTGTTGTTGACCTCGGCCAGCACCGCGCGCAACTGGCCGGCGCGGTCATGGCAATGCCAGAAGCTCACCGGGTTGAAGGCATAGCCGAACACGCGCGGGAACGTCTGCAGCCAGATCTCGCCGTCGGCCGGCAGGTTGGCCTCGACCAGCAGCCTGCGCATCCACGCGGCCAGGTCGCTGCCATCGCGCGGGCCGTAGTCGCGCGTGGCAAGCGACAGCGGCGCCCAGCGGTCGATGCCGAACCACCAGTGGCGCAAGGCAGGCAGGCGGTCGAGATTGCAGCGCAGGTAGAACACCGGATACACAAAGCGGTGGCGTGTGGGACGCAGGCGTTCATGCATCACGCGGCCAAGCAGCAACCACGCGGGCGGCGCGTCGGCGGGGCTGCTGGCAAGGTGGTCTTCCATGCCGCTCATAGCCTGGCCCAGTCCGGCAGCACATCGAAATCGGTGGCCACGCGCAGCGCGGACTTGAGCCCGTCCTCATGGAAGCCGTAGCCCGTCCAGGCTCCGGCAAACCAGGTGCGGCGCCGACCCTGCAACGCGGGCAGCGCGGACTGCGCCGCCACGGCGGCCAGGTCGAAGACCGGATGCTGGTAGTGGTAGCGGCCCAGTTCCGTGCCGGGCGCCGGCGCGGTGACGGGGTTGAGCGTCACCACCACCGGGGTCTTGAAGGGCAATGGCTGGAGCTGGTTGCACAGGTAGCTCACGCAGACCGGGCGGTTGTGGCCGGCATGATCGTGCGTGCCAACGGCACCGCCCAGGTAGTTCCAGGCTGACCACACCTTGCGCCGGCGCGGCAGCAGGGCCGGGTCGGTATGCAGGATCGCCAGGTTCGGCTGGTACTGCACCGCGCCAAGCGTACGGCGCTCGCCGGGATCCGCGTCCGCCAGCATGCGCAGCGTGGTGGGCGCGTGGGTGGCCAGCACCGCCGCGTCGAAATGCTCGGGGCCATCGTCGGTCAGCAAGTCAACGCCGCAGTCATGCCTGCGGATGCTGCGCACGGGCGTCGATATCCGGATGGCGGCATCGCGCTGCGCCAGTTGCGCGCAGATCCGCCGTACATAATCACGCCCGCCGCCCTGCACCGTTTTCCACTGCGGCCGGTTGTTGACCTGCAGCAAGGCGTGGTTGAGGCAGAAGCGCAGGAAGGTGGCGGCAGGAAAACGCAGGATATCGGCGGTTGCGCTGGACCAGATCGCCGCCGCCATCGGCAGCAGGTAGTTGTGGCGAAAGGGCTGGCCATAGCCGCCGTCGAGCAGCAACTGGTCCACCGAGCAGCCGCTCCGGGTGGCCAGCGCCAGGTTGCGCTCGGCGGCACCGTTGAAGCGCACGATATCGCGCAGCATCGACAGGAAGCTAGGCGAGAAGAGGTTGCGGCGCTGCGCGAACACGGTGTTCAGGTTGCTGCCGGCCCATTCCAGCCGGCCCTGGTCCAGCGATACGGAGAACGACATATCGGTGGGATAGGCCGTGACCCCAAGCTCGGCGAACAGCGCGATCAGGTTGGGATAGGTGCGGTCGTTGAACACCAGGAAGCCGGTGTCCACGGGATGGCGCGCCCCCTCCAGCTCGACCTCGACCGTGTTGGTATGCCCACCCAGGTAGTTACCAGCTTCAAACAGTGTGACGTTGTGCCGACGCGACAGTAGATAGGCGCTCGCGAGGCCGGAGATGCCTGCGCCGACTACGGCGATGCGCTGGCCGCGTGGATAGGTTCCGGGCGCGCCGCTCATGCCGCATCCTTGCTGGCGAGCGCGCGCTCGCCAATCGCGCCAGCCCTTGTGGCAGCTTGGCTGGCGGCGGTTGCAGGGTGGCAGTGCTGGGGATTTCCTGAATTCGACATCGCTTTGCCTGGATGGGTGCTAAGATGGTTTCGTACCGCTCTGGAAAAAAGATTACTACATAGTAGCGAGATTTACTAATGAGTATTTTCGGCAGGCTGAGTTTCAAGGACCAGGCTTTCAAGCTGCGCGAGGACGCGATCCTCGACGCGGCGACCCGCATCCTGGCTGGCAAGGGCTTCGACCTGATGACCATGGACGACGTGGCGCTGGAGGTTGGCATCTCCAAGCCCAGCCTCTACAAGCACTTCAAATCCAAGGAGGACCTGGTCGGCGAAGCGCTGATCCGGCTGATCGACGGCGCGCTCGAGTACCTGGAGCAGCTCCCGGGCGATCTCACGGGGCTGGCGCGCTTGCGCGCCTTGCTCGAGTGGGCGCTGCGGGTACGCCTGACCGGCGGGCTGCCGTTCCTGCCATCCACCAGCCCGCATGTGCGCGAAATGCTCACGCGCAACCTGCGCTACGTCACGCGCGTGCTCAAGCTCAACCGGCAACTGGAAAAGCTCGTGGCCGAGGCCAAGGCGGCGGGCGAGCTCGACCCGTCGTTGCCCGACGAGGTGATTCTGTTCAGCTATTACGCGCGCACTTGCGATCCGGCCGTGGAGTACCTGCAGCTGTACAGCAAGCTGGGCACCGACGCGATCGTCGAGCACATGCTCAAGGTCAGCTTCGAGGGAATGCGTAGTCACGTGTAGGCGGGCGCGGGCAAGCCGCGCTCTGGTGGTCCTGATGCCTACATGTACGGTGCGCTGCAGGGAATGGATGCGCGCCGGCTGCGCCCGGCCCCGGTGAGGCGGGGCCTAGTCGAACTCGACGTAGAACTCGCCGCGCGGCCCGTCAAAGCCGACGCGTGGCACCTTGCCGTGTTCGCGGCTGGAGCGGGCCAGGGCGCGAAGCTCGGCCTGCCGGGCGGGCTCGCGCAGGCTGCGGCGGGCCTTGGTGCTGATCTCGACCGGGCCGCACTGCGGGTTGCCGCAGTCGTACCGCACCCATTGCCCGTAGCTGCCTCGACGGGCGCGGGCTACGGCCTGGGTGCCGCAAAGCGGGCAGTACTCTTGTTTTTCCTTCATCGCCGTCAATGGTCGCCGTCAATGGCCGTCAATGGCCGAAAAGGGGAGGAGAGGGCAGGGGCGGGGAAATCGGTCCAGGCAGCTATGCTGCCGCACCGGTGGCAACGCAAAATCAAATTGAAACGTGACCAGCCACGCAGCCGGGTGGTCAATGTCCCTACAGGCTTTGCATACAAGTCTGCGCAGATCCCCGCCGTGCTGCTGCCCCTCTTTCGAGGGGATTGATCGGCCGAGGGGCACTCGATGCCCGGTGGGCGGGGATCATGGTTTGCCGAAGGCGCCGGGCGGCCCGGATTGCCAGGCGCCGCGGGTGCGGCCATACTGGGCGCTCAGCAGTGTCCGTGCCAGAACGATCCCGGAACGATCTCCCCAGACATCGATGCGCCAAGACTCTCCCGACTCGCCATCCAGTCCCCCGCATGGCCCTGATCACGACCACGAGCACGAGCACGAGCACGGCGGCAGCGCGCTCTCCGAGATGGACCTGCGCGTGCGCGCGCTGGAATCCCTGCTGGTGGAGAAGGGCTATGTCGATCCGGCGGCGCTGGATGTCCTGATCGAGACCTACGAGCAACACATCGGCCCACGCAACGGGGCGCGCGTGGTCGCCAAGGCCTGGGCCGAACCTGCCTACAAGGCGTGGCTGCTGGCGGACGCCACAGCGGCCATCGCCTCGCTCGGTTTTACCGGGCGCCAGGGCGAGCACATGATCGTGCTGGAGAACACGCCCACCACCCACAACATGGTGGTCTGCACGCTGTGCTCCTGCTATCCCTGGCCGGTGCTGGGACTGCCACCGGTCTGGTACAAGTCCGCCCCGTACCGCGCGCGGGCGGTGATCGACCCGCGCGGCGTGTTGCGCGATTTTGGCTTTACGCTGCCGCAGGCGGTGCAGATCCAGGTGTGGGATTCCACCGCTGAACTGCGCTACCTGGTGCTGCCCATGCGTCCGGCTGGTACCGAGGGCTGGGGCGAGCAAGCGCTGGCGGAACTGGTGACCCGTGACGCGATGATCGGCACGGGCCTGCTGCCGGATGTGACCACGCCGGCAACGGCAGGGGAGCCGCGATGAACGGTGGCCAGGATCTCGGCGGCATGCAGGGCTTCGGCCCGGTTCGCCCGGAAGCCGATGAGCCGGTATTCCACGCCGGCTGGGAGCGCCGCATGCTCGCGCTGACGCTCGCCATGGGTGCGCTCGGCAAGTGGAATATCGACACCATGCGCGCGGCCCGCGAAAGCCTGCCGCCGGCGCAGTACCTTGGCAGCAGCTACTACCAGATCTGGTTCGAAGGCCTCAAAGCCATGCTGCTCAGGACCGGCATGGCCAACGCGGAAGAAATCGCCAGCGGCGCATCCACCACGCCGCCGCTGCCCCTCGCGCGCATCCTGAGCGCGGATCAGGTTGCGCCGGCCCTGGCGCGCGGCACGCCCAGCGCCCGGCCCGCGCCGGGAGCAGCCCGATTCCAGGTGGGCGACCGGGTACGCACCCGCCAGATGCATCCCGCCGGCCACACCCGGCTGCCACGCTATTGCCGTGGACGGCAAGGCGAGATCGCGGCCGTGCACGGCGCCCATGTGTTCCCGGACGCCAGCGCCGCCGGGGCCGGCGACCAGCCGCAGTGGCTCTACACCGTGCGCTTTGCCGCCACCGAGTTGTGGGGCCCCGACACCACCGCGGCCTCGGTCTGTGCGGATTGCTGGGAGTCCTATCTTGACCCGGCGGAGGTGGCCCATGGCTGATCCGGCGTCGACTTTGCCCTTGCCCGCAAGCCTGCGGGCCATGCGGGCAGCGCTGCCTGCACTGCCTTGCGACAGCACCGGACCGGTGTTCCGTGAGCCGTGGGAAGCACAGGCCTTTGCGCTGGCGCTGGCCTTGCATGAGCGCGGTGCCTTTACCTGGACGGAATGGGCGGCCGCCCTGTCCCAGGTCATCCGCGAAGCCCAGGCGGGTGGGGATCCCGACAACTGCGAGCATTACTACCGCTTCTGGCTGACCGCGCTGGAGCGGCTCGCCGCGGCCAAAGGCCTGGTCGACGCCAGCGCGCTGCTGAACCGGCGCGACGCGTGGGACGCGGCGGCCCGGCGCACGCCCCACGGCCAGCCGATCGAGCTTCGCTGAGGCGCCAAAGGGGGCCGGTTTTAACGCGACTTTCAGGCCAGGGACATGCCGCCGGAGCGCCCACGGCCACTTGCCCGCCAGCGATCCGGCCCCGCTCGTGCTACCGTATCGGACTAGACGCTATCAAGCGCCCCGATGCCGAGCCGCCAAGGCCGGCGCAACACTCCGACTGACATGAATGACACAGAGATCCAGCTGATCGGCTCGGCCCGCTTGCCGACCCGTTTTGGCGAATTTACCGCCCACGCCTTCAAGGGTGCCGTTTCGGGCATCGAACACCTTGCGTTGAGCGTTGGCGACATCACTGGCGAGGCTGTGCTGACCCGCCTGCATTCCGAATGCCTGACCGGCGACGTGTTCGGCTCGTGCCGTTGTGACTGCGGCGAGCAGCTCGACCTGGCCATGAAGAAGATCGCCGAGGAAGGCCGCGGCATCCTGTTGTACCTGCGCGGCCAGGAAGGGCGCGGGATTGGCCTGGGCCACAAGATCCGCGCCTATGCGCTGCAGGACGGCGGGCTCGATACGGTCGACGCCAACCTGGCGCTGGGCCAGGAAATCGATAGCCGCAACTACGCCTTTGCCGCCGACCTGCTGCATCAGTGGGGCGTCAAGTCGATCCGGCTGATGAGCAACAATCCCAAGAAAAAGCAGGCGCTGGAAGCCGCGGGCATCAAGGTGGTGGAGCAGATGCGCCATATCGTGCCGTCCAACGCCGAGAACGAAAAATACCTGGAGACCAAGCGCGAGCGCATGGGCCACCTGCTGGATTGACGCTGCGGGGCAAGCCAGCAGCGGATTCCGGCCTAAGCCGCGAAAAGCGCACAAAATCGAGAAAAGAACCGCGCTATCCGGCTACACTTTCGCATCGTTGCCACCATCAGCCCTCAGCCGGTTCTCAACATGCTTGCCCAGATTCAACGCAGTTGCGGTGAAAGCGCGATGCGCCTGCGCCGGGTGCTTGCCAGGGAAGTCCATCTCGACATCCGCCAGCCGGCCCAGGTCAAGCGCATCCGCCTGCTGGGGTGGCTCGCCTTTACGGGCTACCCGGCGTTCTACCTGATCTGGAAATTCTGGTTTCCCCAGCCTTACGAGAGCCTGGCCCTGCGGCTGGTGGCCATGGTCATGTGCCTGCCGCTGATCGTCTCGCGCGATCTGCGTGACAAAAAATGGCTTCCTGCGCATTTTTTGGCGACCCTGACGTACAGCCTGTCGTTTTTCTTCGTCTACATGTATTTGATGAATCACGGCAACCTGGTGTGGTCCCAGTCGCTAGTGATCGCCGTCATCATCCTGTTCAACTTCAGCGGCTGGCTGGGTGGCGCCACCTCCCTGGTGGTGGGGACGGCCCTGGCGTGGCTGGTCTACAACTGCGTGACGCCGCCGCCGGCCGCGATGCTGGAGGTGAACTGGCCGATGGAGTTGCCGATCATCGGTTTCACCATCTGCACCATTGCCGTGCTGAAGATCGACCAGCGCATCCTGATCCAGGAAAAGCTGGACGGCATGGCGATTGCGCTGGGCACGGTGGCCCATGAGTTGCGCACGCCGATCCGCAGCATCGGCTCCACGGCGCTCGGCATGGGCCGGTATCTGCCGGGCCTGATCCGTTTCTATGAGGAAAACGAGACGCCGGAGAACTCACTGCACCTGCCGCGAGCCCATTTTGGCCTGCTCAAGGATGCGCTGCCGCGGATCCAGCTGGAGGTCGACCGCATGAACCACGGCATCGACGTGCTGCTGGTCAATGCGCGCGCCAAGGCCCTGCACGGGCCCAGCGAGGTTTTCCTGCTCGGCCAGGCCGTGGAGGAAGCGATTTCCCGCTACCCCTTCGAAGCCAGCCAGCGGGAACTGGTGCGCGTGGATCTGGAAGAGGATTTCCTGGTCCACGCGGACCAGAAGCTGATGGTCATGGTGCTGTTCAACCTGATCAAGAACGCGCTGCACGCGCTGGCGCGGGCAGGGCACGGCGATATCCGGCTTCGGCTGGAGCGCGGCACCCGGCGCAACCGGCTGATCTTTCGCGATACCGGCACCGGCGTGCCGGAGCGCGAGCTGCCGTCCATCTTCAAGCGTTTCCACACCTACCCGCGCAACGAGGGAACCGGCATCGGCCTGGCCTTTTGCCGAGAGACGCTCGAGGCCTGGGACGGGCGCATCCATTGCAGCTCGGTTGAACACGAGTACACGGAGTTCGTCCTCGAGTTCCCGCTTGCCAAGCCGCACCCGGAGGGCGACAGCCCGGCAAGCTGAGCCGGCATCAGGCCGTGCCGTGCAGCGCTTCGAGGCTGGCTTGCAGCGTGGTCTGCATGGCCATCGGCGGGCGCGCCACCGGCGTGCGCGGCTTGCGCTGCGTGGAACGCCAGCCGGCCAGGTTCACCTCATCGCGGATTTCCGCGCAGACCTGGATCAGGCGCTCGATTTCCACGGCGGTGAGATGGGCATGCATGGTCAGCCGCATCAGCGCGCGGTCCCGCGCGGTGGCCGGCGCGCAGAACACGGCACCAAAGATCCCGCGTGACTGCAAGGCATTGCGCAGCACCAGCGTCTGCTCCTCGGTGCCAGACTCCAGCGCGATGATCTGCTCGGATCCCGCCGAGACGTTGTAGCCCAGCCCGGACAGCGCTTCGCGCACCTGAGCCGATACTGCATGCAATTGCCTGCGGCGATCGTTCGCCCCGACGATGAAATCCGCTGCGGCGTCGAACCAGGCCAGTTCGTGGCTGAGCAGCCCTGAGCTGAAAATGGCCGGGCGCGATTCCGCGGCGAAGTACCCCTTGAACGACGACGGGCACGTCACCAGCCCCGCGCGGCCGCCAAACGCCTTGGCCAGGCTGGCCGTCTGGAAGTGGACCCGCTTCGACAGTCCGAGCTGCGCCACCAGGCCTGCGCCGCCGGGGCCATGCGTGCCGAGAGAATGTGACTCATCCACTACGATCACACTACCGGTACGCTCCGCGACTTCCACGAAATCGGTCAGCGGGCACAGGCTGCCGTTGGTGCTGTAGACAGAATCCACCACGATGATGCCGGGGCCCTCCTTGCGGATCTGGCGCTCGGCGTGCTCCGCGTCGTTGTGCATGAACGGCACGGCGCGGGCGCGCGCCGCGTGGGCGCCTTCCCACAGCGACATATGGGCCAGCATGTCCAGGTAGACCGGCGTGCGCTCGTTGGCGATGCTCTGCAGCAGGCCCACATTGGCCACCCAGCCCGACTGGCAGAGGATGCTGTCCTCGGCGCCGCTGAACTGCGCCAGCTTGCGCTCCAGCCGGGCGGTGGGGTTGTCGCCATACTGGAACACGGCCGACATCAGCAACTCGCTCTCCGGCCCGCGCATGGCGGCCGTCTGCGCGCGCACCAGCTTGTCTTCGCCGAGCAGGCAAAGATAGTCGTTGCTGGAGAAATGCACGGCGTCGGGCCCGGGTTGCCGGCCGTGCAGCAAGTGGCTGCCGCCCCAGCGCTTCTGTACGCGTTCCACCTCGTGGCCCGCCACCCGCGTGGTGACAAAATCCGGCCAGGCAGCCACCGTGGCGGCGGCCTGGTGCGACGTACGGCTAGCTTGCAGGCAACCCGAATCCATATTGCTCATTACAACCCCCTTGAAGTACTCCGACTAAAGAAAATGGCCGAAACGGCCGATGAAGGTCGAGGCAACACAGGCGCTTCCCGCGTCCTTTGTTTGCAATATAGGTTCCGGGGCGGAATGGCAGCCTGCCGTATGTCTGATGTTGCGTCGACAAGCTATTCTGACGCGTGTCCGGGAATTCGCCTCGTTCCTTGGCAGATAAATGGCGCGGCGACGCCACGCCTAGCGGCGGGCCAAGGCGTCGGCGGGCAAGCCGGCAGGCGGCAATGCGGCGGCCAGCGGCTCGCCGGCAGCGCGCGGGCTGGCCATGCCTTGGTGCAAATATTCTGTGGGGGCGTGGCCTAGCACGCGGCGGAACATGGTCGAGAAGGCCGCCGGGCTGTCGTAGCCGAAATCTAGGGCAATGCGCGTGACGGCGTCGCCGGCGGCCAGCCGCGACAAGGCCAGGACCACGCAGGCGCGCTGGCGCCATGCCGAGAACGCCATGCCGGTCTGCTCGCGGAAAAACCGGCTGAAGGTCCGGCTGCTCATATGCAGCGACAGGGCCCAGCGTTGCGGCGAATCATGCGTGTCGGGGTGCCGGACAAAGGCGTGGCAAAGCGGCGCGAGCCGCGCATCGCGCGGCAGCGGAATATGCAAGGGCAGCGCCGTCATGCCCGCGATCTCATACAGCAGCAGGGCGACCAGCGCGCCGTCCCGGCCATCGGGATCGTAGTGCGCCGGCATCTCCACCGCGCCAATCAGCAACTGCCGCATCAGGGCGGATATCCCCACCACCTGGCACGTATCGCCCGGCCCCGGCACGGCGCCGGGCTCGATATACAGGCTGCGCGTGCTGACGCCCAGCATCGTGACCTCATGCACCATCCCCGGCGGAATCCAGACCGCGCGCTGCGGCGGAACGATCCAGTTGCCATCGCGCGTCGACACATGCATCACACCCGTGGCGCCATAGAGCAGCTGCGCGCGGCGATGGGCATGGCACGGCAGCCGGTAGCCCTTGGGATAGTCGGTGCCGATCGCGACCACGGGCCTGGGCACGTGGTCGTAGTCGTCGATGCGGGCGTTGCGCATGGAAGGAAAGGGCGGCGGACAAGCGGAATGGCCGAAACACAAACATTATTGACCAATCTTCGAAAGTTGGCCATGTCAACCGTACGTATCGTGGGCGGACCTGGAACCCACTCCTCCTTTGCGATGCTCTATCTCCTTTTTGTCCTGTTCGGCTGCCTGACTGGCCTGACTACCGTCTTGTTCGGCTTCGGCGGCGGGTTTGTGGTGGTGCCTTTGCTTTACCGCGCATTGAGCGCCGCCGACGCGCATGGGCCAGGCCAGTCCGCCATGCATATCGCCGTGGCGACCTCAACGGCGGTGATGATCCTGAGCGCCTCGCTCGCCACGCGCAAGCATCGCCTGGCGGGCAACATCCTGTGGCCCTATGTGTGGCCGCTGGCGGGATTCATCGGGTTGGGTGCCATCATGGGCGCCGGCGCCGCCGCGCTGGCGAGCAGCGACGTGATTCGCCTGGCCTTTGTGGCCTACCTTGGCGTCACGCTGCTCGATTGCCTGGCACGGCGCGGATTTCTCGCGCGCGCCGGGCAGGACTCACCGCAGCGCCTCGGGCAGGCACGGACGGTGGCGGGCGGCCTGGCGATCGGCGCGGTCGCCACGTTCCTCGGCGTGGGGGGCAGCGTCATGACCGTGCCCCTGCTGCGCCGCCGCGGGCTGAGCATGGTGCAAGCTACGGCGATGGCGAACCCCTTGAGCCTGCCGGTTGCCGTGCCGGGCACCCTGGCTTACGTGGCCATGGCGTGGTACCAGCCGGTGGCGCTGGGCCGCGGTTACCTGGGGTACATCGACCTCGCCGCGTTCGGCCTGCTATCGATCGGTGCCCTGGCTGGCATCCGCCTTGCCGCCCCGCTGGCCGGGCGCATCCCCGACCGCATGCATGCGCGCGTCTATCTCGGCCTGCTGGCCCTGGTGATGGTCAGCATGATGTTCAAGTAAGCGCGAGCCTGGCGTGCAGGGGCGGGATTGGTATCCCGCCCAAGAGCCTTCTAAGATCAAGGCACACCCACCCGTGCGGGGACATCACCATGACCAATCTGAGCAAGCCTGTAACGCCAACGCCCCCCAAGCCGTCCAAAGCCAAGCCATCGCCGGGTAGCAAGGAGGATCACGTGGAGGACGAACTCGACGAAGCCCTGCGGGAAACCTTTCCGGCGAGCGACCCGATTTCGGTGGACCATGGGCGCGTCACCCGCCCGGAAAAATAGACGAAACACCGCGCCGCAGCATCCAGCCGCTCCGCTAGACCAGTTGCCGCAACTGCGCGACGACTTTCATCAGTTGCCCGTGCGCCACGATCACGCCTGATTCGTCCTGCAGCGCTTGCTGGTATCGGTCACGAAACGCCGGGTCGCTGTCTGGCCCAAACAGTTTCTCGGTGGCCGTGGCCACCGCCTTGCAGGTTTCATCGTGATGCTCGGGCGCGTCCAGTTCTTCGTCGATCTCGATGATCAGCCGCGAGAGCGGGTCCAGCCAGCGGAAATAGGTCTCCTCGGTCACAACCTGCACGAACAGCCCGGCCGGGATCGGGCCGTGCAGGCGTTCGTACTCCACGCGATTGAGCGCGATCACTTCCTTGTGCACCTTCAGGAGCGCGGCCCGCAGGGCGCGCAGGCCGCTGCGGCGGTCCTCCTGCTTGGCCAGGAATTGCTCGTGTGGCATAGCCATTCTCCTTTTCTTGTTGGCTCGGTGGGGCTGCTTGTCAGTATAGGCAGGAGGGCGCGCCCGGCGGCGGGCGCGTGGCCTGGCAACAACCCCTAGGGTTAGCGCTGGCTTGCCTTGCGGGATGCCTTGTTGGCATACATGGCCGCGTCGGCCTCGGCCAGCAGCGCGGCGGTGCCATCGTGGCGCGCCGCGTCGAACTCGACGGAGCCGACGCTGAACGCGATCTCATAGCCTCGCGCGGCCTGCTCGTTGATCGCATCCATGGCCATCTTCAAGCGCGCCAGCGTGGCCTGGCACAGCGCGGCGTCGGTGCTGGTCAGCAGCGCCACGAACTCATCGCCGCCCAGGCGGCCGATCACATCGCAGTCACGCAGCGACTGGCGCAACTGCGAGGCAAAGACCGACAGGGCGCGGTCGCCCTCGGCATGGCCGAAGCGGTCGTTGATGCCTTTGAAACCATCCAGGTCGAAGAACAGCAGCGTGGCGGGCTTGTCCAGCCGCTTGCACACATTGAGCGCGTGTTGCGCCAGCGCCGAGAAGCCGCGGCGATTGGACAACAGCGTCAGCTCGTCCATGGTGGCCAGTTGCAGCGCGGCCAACTCCTGCTCGGCCATGTGAGCCAGGTCGCGCAACAAGGCGCGGTCCTCCTCGCCAAACTCGCGGGGCTGCACATCGATCAGGCACAGCGTACCCAGCTTGCTGCCGTTGGCCACCGATAAAGGACAGCCCGCATAAAAGCGGATGCCGGGCTCGTCGACCACCAGCGGGTTGTCGTGAAAGCGTTCGTCGAGCAGCGCGTCGGGCACCATCAGGATGCCGTCGTCGAGGATCGCGTGCCCGCAGAACGAGATTTCGCGAGAGGACTCGGTGGAAGACAAGCCAATGCAGGACTTGAACCACTGGCGGTTAGCGTCCACCAGGCTGACCAGTGCGATGGGCACGCCAAACAAGCGCCGCGCCAGCCGGGTCAGGCGGTCGAAGCGCTCTTCCGCCGAGGTGTCGAGGATATTCAGGGCGCGCAGCGTATCCAGCCGAAGCTGTTCGTTGGCGGGGATCGGAGGCGGCGTCATAGGGGTTCAGCTACTGGCAGGGGATAGTGTGCGGCGTCACGCTCGCGGGCTGCGACATGCACGCGCACCGCCTGCATATCGGCATACCCGGCGCGGATTGTAATGGCTTGCGGGATTCAAGCAGGGATTCAAACGAGCATTCGAACAATGTCCCAGGCCTCAGCAGCGCAGCCGCGCCTGCTGGTCGCGCAGGTTGCGGTAGCGCCGGCGGTAGTCCTCCTGCTCCGGCAGCCGGGCCAGGCGGCGCGCACTGTAGTCGGACTCCAGCAGCCGCATCTGGTTGGCCAGCCAGTAACACTGGTTGACCTCGGTGCGGGCGGCCTCGTTTTGCTCGCGCATCAGCCGCGCCTGGTATTCGCGCTCCTCCGCCTCGCGCTTTTTCAGGAACTGCTGGTTGGCCGCGTCGGTAGCCGGCTCGGGGCTGATACGGGAGAGATTGCCGCCCAGCGCCGCGCCCTGCCAGCCGGCCGGGCAGGGCGCGTCGGTGTAGAGCGTTTTGTTGCCGCTTACGCATTTGCCCGCGTGGGCCAGGCCCATGCAGCAGGCAAGCGCAAGCAGGACAAGCCAGTGCCGCATGGCAGTCTCCCGTTGGCACCGCCGGTGGCGGCCGCCGTGATTGTCGATCTGGTATCTGGTGGGCATGTGCGCAACCCGGCCCATATTCTTGTCCTCCCCAGGGCGGCTTGTCCAGTACAACAACCAGCGGGAACATCAAGGCCGACCACCTCGCAATCCGCAGACCCATTGCGCCCATGCGCACCGTCGTGACGGTACTTACCCGACAACGGAATTCACCCTACGGTTCATAGCCACGACATCGGCATGGCTGGCATTCGGCCCCAACTTTGCGAAGTGCTCTGGCAATTGGTCCCGCTTCATGGTGGCAACGCCAGGGATTGCCGCAGCGGGCGGCTCGCGCATTGCCGGCAGAGGAATGGCCAGGACGACGACGTCGGCGCCAGTGATGGCTCCGTGTACATCCCTTGGTTCTGCTCCGATCTCGCGGGCAAACGCGCGCACACCTTCAATAGCGCTCGAATTTGCGACGCGCACGTCGTGTCCTGCCGCACTGAGCTTGCGGGTTAGCGTGCCGCCGATGTTGCCGGTTCCAATGCAACACCGGCCAGAAACATCTTCTTGCGCCCATGCTTGTCCGCCAATCCGCCCGAGGGAATGCGCGTTGCCGCGTAGGTGACGGTGCAGGCATTGAGCACCCAGGAAAGGTCCGCCGCAGTGGCTTGAGGAAACCCCGCGCGTAAGGCACTGAAGGCGGCGGACAGCATCGTGCCGTCCATCGAAACAAGGAACACCGCCACGCTGGCGACCCAGAACGCTGGCCAAGGTGGTGCGGTGTTGATCTGTGCATTGGGCGAAGCCGGAGCCATTGCGGCAGCACCCCCGGTTGCTGAGCTGTCTGGATGCGTCATGAGGCTCTTCCGATGATGTGTGCGCCGGACCTGTTTCTGGCAACGCGCTTCAGGAGAGTCCGAACGTCTTGCGCAGACTCGCATCGACCGGCCCTGCCGGCATGAAACGGCGCAGCTTGCTCAGAAGGGAGGCTTCGCCTTTGGGGGTGCGGCGCATCTTCCACGCACCCAGGGCGGCATCGACGACCGTGCTCGCGACGCCGTCGGGTTCCGCTGCCTTTTGGACACTTTTCTGAATCGCTTGCGAAACGACGCTGCGCTCGTTGTCGTAGGCAGATACCTTGGAAGCCGCGTGGGGGGCATTGGTATCCAGGCTGGTCTTGGTGAATGAAGGTTCGACAAGCACCACACGGACGCCGAATTTGCGCACCTCATGGTCCAGCGTTTCTGACATCCCCTCCACGGCGTGCTTGGACGCCGAATAGAGCCCCATGTACGGCGCCGGCAGAAAGCCGAGCACCGAGCTGATGTTGATGATTCTTCCCGAACGTTGCGCACGCATGTGCGGCAATACGGCTCGCGTGGTGCGCAGGATGCCAAACACGTTGGTGTCGAACAGCGCCTGCGCTTCGGCAATCGATGTTTCTTCGGTCGCGCCGAGCAGCCCCACGCCGGCATTGTTGACAAGCACATCGACGCGCTTGGCCTTCGCGAGAATGGCCTGGATCCCCTGCTGAACCGAGGCTTCATCGCGGATATCCATCTCGACCAGTTCAACGCCCGGCATCGGCTGCGCTTTTGCGAGGTGACGCACGGTGCCGAATACCCGGCAGCCCCGCAGGGCAAACCTTGCGGCGGTTGCGCGGCCAATGCCCGAAGACACGCCTGTGATGACGACAACTTTGGAATTCGACATGGCAGTTTCTTTCTGTGTGAGTGGGTTGGTGCTGCGGTAAATCGGTTGTTGCGATGCGCCGCGCTGGATGTGCCGCCTCATTCACGGGGTGACTATTTGCTTGCAACGGCGGTCGATTCGTCCGGCTGCCAGCCGCCGCCCAGCGCTTTGAATGCCGCGACGGCAGCGCGCGCAGATTCCGTTTGCGCCTGGGCGCGCGCGTCTGACGCTCGCAACAGGCTTTCATCGGCTTGCAGGACTTCGATCAGGCTGACGACGCCTTTCTGGTAGGCGGCAAACGAAGCGTTTCGGGCGCGGCCGAGTGAATCCACGCCTTGCGTGAGCATGGCCGTTTGTTCCTCGCGCTTCACCAGGGCAGAGAAGGCGTCTTCCACGTCTTGCGTGGCGCGCAGCACGGCGAGCCGGTATGCGGCGAGCATCTCGGCCTCTTGCCCCTTGGCTTGATCGATTTGCGCGTTGATACGGCCGAAGTCGAACAGGCGCCAGCGCAGACCGAGCACGCCCGCAAACTGACTGGCACCGCTGCCGAACAGGCTTCCGGCGCCTACCGATGTGGCGCTGCCGAGCAGTCCGCTGAGGGAGAACTTCGGGTAGTACTCCGCAATGGCGACACCGATGCGCGCGTTGGAGGCCGCAAGGCGACGCTCGGCGACGATGAGGTCGGGGCGGCGCCTCAGCAATTCGCCAGGCGATCCGCTGATCGCAATCTGCGGAGCGGCCGGGATGTCTGCGCCTTGCGCCAGTTCGGTCCGGCGCGTACCCGGCAGCGAGCCGAGCATCACGTCCAGCGCGTTCATCGCCGCGTCGAGGCCCGCCTCAAGCTGTGGGATGGACGCGCGAACCTGAGCGAGTGCGCCTTCGGCCTGCCGGACTTGGAGCTCAGCCGCCAGCCCTTTGCCGTAGAGCAGGTTGACGGTGGAGAGTAATTCCTCTTGCGTCTGCACCTGGTGACGGGCCACCTTCAGGCGCGTCTGCAAGCCACGCACGGCGATGTAGATGTCAGCGGTCTGAGCAGCCACGGCCAGCCGCGTGGCGACTGCGCCCGCCTGGGAGGCCTGGTAGTCGGCCAGTGCTGCCTCGCGGCCACGGCGAAGACCGCCGAATACGTCCAACTCCCAGCTCGCGTTGACATCGGCCTCGAAAGCGTTGCCGTAGCGGTCAAAGCCGGGCCTCGAATTCAAGACTCTGCCCAAGGGCGTTTCGACCGACTGGTATGCGCGGGCGGCCTGGCCTGTGCCATTGCCGGAGGGCAGTAACGCAGCATTGGCGGCGCCAAGGCCTGCGCGCGCCTGGGTAACGCGGGCGAATGCCTGTGCGAGGTCCAGGTTCTGTTCCAACGCGAGTTGCACGAACCGCGTGAGTTGCGGATCGCCAAAGCCAGCCCACCATGCGGACAGATCCGCTGGGGCATTGGCTGCGCGCTGTTCAACGGCGGTCTGGCCCAGGAATCGTTCCGGAACCGGCGCATCGGGCTTCACGTAGTCGGGGCCGACGGCACAGCCCGTTGCCACACTGGCAACGAAGAGGGCCGCAAGGGCGTGTTTTGGCAACATGGCGGTCTTCCATCGGAATTTTTAGTGACTATAGTACAAAATGGTCACGCGTTGTTCAACTATCGCAACTCGCGTAAGCTGGAGCCCATGAAGACCACCCCTTACCCCGTTCCCGCCCGCGGCCCGGCGGACCATGACGTGCGGGACCAGATCGTTGCCGCCGCTACCGAGCACTTCAGCCGCTATGGCTATGAGAAGACCGCCGTTTCCGACCTGGCCAAGGCCATCGGTTTTTCCAAGGCCTATATCTACAAGTTCTTCGAGTCCAAGCAGGCCATTGGCGAGATGATCTGCGCCAACTGCCTGCGCGAGATCGAGGCCGACGTTAGCGCCGCCTTGGCGCAGGCCGATTCACCGCCGGAGAAGCTGCGGCGCATGTTCAAAGCCTCGACGGAAGCCAGCCTGCGGCTGTTTTTCCAGGACCGCAAGCTGTACGAGATTGCGGCTTCGGCGGCGACTGAACGCTGGCAAGCGGTGCTCGCCTACGAAGAGCGCATCCAGAAGCTGCTGCGCGATGTGCTGCAGGAAGGCCGGGAGACCGGAGACTTTGAGCGCAAGACGCCGCTGGACGAAGCCACGATGGCCATCTACCTGGTCATGCGGCCGTACCTCAATCCGTTGCTTTTGCAGCACAGCTTTGACTACACGGAAGGCGCTCCGGCGCTGCTCTCCAGCCTGGTGCTCCGAAGTCTTTCACCCTGACGTGCAGATTTTTTGTTGTGACCATTGACTAAAACGGTCACAAGAACCAGAATGAAAGCCTAGATCATCTCGTCGATGGGGCTGTCATGTTTTGGCGTCGCTTTGTTACCTCTACCGTTATTTGTGCGCTGCCGCTCGCGTTGAGCGCTTGTGGCGAAAAGGCCCCTGCCGATCCGCGCACCGAGGCGCCCTTGGTGCGTGCCGCGTTCGTCCAGCCAGTTGCTTCCGCATCGCGTTCCTTCACGGGGGTGGTCGCTGCCCGGGTGCAGAGCGAGCTCGGGTTCCGCGTGCCCGGCAAGGTACTGGAGCGGCTTGTGGATGCGGGGCAAACCGTCAAGCGCGGGCAGCCGCTCATGCGCATCGACCCTGTCGACCTGAATCTCGCGGCGCATGCACAGCAAGAAGCCGTGAACGCCGCACGGGCACGCGCGCAACAGACGGCGGAAGACGAAGCCCGCTACCGCGATCTGCGCGGAACGGGGGCAATTTCCGCCTCGGCCTATGACCAGGCCAAGGCGGCGGCGGACGCGGCCAAAGCCCAGTTAAGCGCGGCGCAAGCGCAGGCAGACGTCGCGCGTAACGCCAGCCGCTACGCAGAGCTCGTTGCCGATGGCGATGGCGTGGTCATGGAAACGCTGGCCGAGCCCGGCCAGGTCGTCAATGCGGGGCAGGCCGTTGTGCGCCTGGCCCACGCTGGCCGCCGCGAAGCGGTAGTCCAGTTGCCTGAAACGCTGCGGCCGGCAGTTGGGTCTGTCGCACAGGCAATGCTTTTCGGTGGGGAAAGCGCGGGCGTGCCTGCCAGGCTGCGGCAATTGTCAGATGCTGCGGATCGGCTTACCCGCACCTTCGAAGCGCGCTACGTGCTGGATGGCGAACTGGCCAATGCACCGCTGGGCGCCACGGTGACGATCCAGATTCCTGATCGGCTTGCCACTGCGCAAGGCGATCTGCAGGTACCGCTGGGCGCCGTGTTCGATGCAGGCAAGGGCCCCGGCGTGTGGGTTATCCAGGGGGATCCGGCCAAGGTGTCGTGGCGATCCGTCAGCATCGTGCGCCTCGGTGACGAAGGGGCTCGGGTTGCCGGCCAAGTCAAGCAAGGGGACCGGATCGTCGCGCTTGGTGCACAACTGCTGCGAGAGGGACAGCAAGTCCGCGTGGCGGGTCAAGGCGCCAGTACGACCGTCGCGGGGGTGCGCCTGTGAGCCAAGGTCGATTCAACCTATCGGCGCTCGCGGTGCGCGAGCGCGCCATCACCCTGTTCCTGATCGGCCTGATCTCTGTGGCTGGGCTCGTTTCCTTCTTCAAGCTGGGCCGTGCGGAAGACCCGGCGTTTACGGTCAAGGTGATGACCATCATCACCGCGTGGCCCGGCGCGACCGCACAGGAAATGCAGGACCAGGTGGCCGAGAAGATCGAGAAGCGCATGCAGGAACTGCGCTGGTATGACCGCACGGAAACGTACACTCGGCCGGGCCTGGCGTTCACCACGTTGTCCCTGCTTGACAGCACGCCGCCATCCGAAGTCCAGGAGGAGTTCTACCAGGCGCGCAAGAAAGTCAGCGACGAGGTGGCTAACCTTCCGCCCGGCGTGATCGGGCCGATGGTCAACGACGAATATGCGGATGTGACCTTTGCGCTGTTTGCACTCAAGGCGCAGGGCGAGCCGCAACGCGTGCTCGTGCGCGACGCGGAGACACTGCGCCAGCGGTTGCTGCACGTGCCTGGCGTGAAGAAAGTCAACATCATCGGCGAGCAGCCGGAGCGCATCTACGTCGAGTTTTCACATGACCGGCTGGCGACGCTGGGAGTGAGTCCGCAAGACGTGTTTGCGGCGCTCAACGGCCAGAATGCTCTGACGGCTGCCGGCTCGGTAGAAACGAAAGGGCCGCAGGTCTTCATCCGTCTGGACGGCGCGTTCGACCAACTGCAGAAGATTCGCGATACGCCGGTTGTCTCTCAGGGCCGCACGTTGAAGCTGTCGGACATTGCTACGGTCAAGCGCGGCTATGAAGATCCGGCCACGTTCATGGTGCGCAACGGTGGGCAGCCCGCCTTGCTGCTGGGCATCGTCATGCGCGAAGGCTGGAACGGGCTGGACCTTGGCAAGGCGCTGGACAAGGAGGTCGGCGCCATCAACGCTGATATGCCGCTCGGCATGAGCCTGACCAAGGTAACGGACCAGGCGGTCAACATCAGCGCTGCCGTCGATGAGTTCATGCTCAAGTTCTTCGCTGCGCTTGTGGTGGTCATGCTGGTGAGCTTCGTCAGCATGGGCTGGCGCGCGGGCCTGGTGGTGGCCGCGGCCGTGCCGTTGACCCTGGCGGTGGTGTTCGTGGTGATGGTCGCGACAGGCAAGAACTTCGATCGCATCACCCTCGGCTCTTTGATTCTGGCGCTAGGCCTGCTGGTGGACGACGCGATCATCGCCATCGAAATGATGGTGGTGAAGATGGAAGAGGGCTATAGCCGCGTGGCCGCTTCGGCCTATGCGTGGAGCCACACCGCCGCGCCCATGCTGTCGGGCACGCTGGTGACCGCCGTCGGCTTCATGCCCAACGGCTTTGCCCGTTCTTCCGCGGGTGAATACACCAGCAATATGTTCTGGATCGTGGGCATTGCGTTGATTGCGTCCTGGGTGGTCGCGGTGGTGTTCACGCCTTACCTGGGCGTGAAGATGCTGCCCGACTTCAAAAAGGTCGAAGGCGGCCACGATGCGATTTACGACACCCCGCGCTACAACCGCTTCCGTGCGCTGCTCGGGTATGTGATTGCGCGCAAATGGCTGGTCGCGGGTTCGGTCGTCGGGCTCTTCGTCTTGGCCATCCTTGGCATGGCGGTGGTCAAGAAACAGTTCTTTCCGATCTCGGATCGACCCGAAGTGCTGGTCGAAGTGCAGATGCCCTATGGCACGTCGATCAACCAGACCAGCGCCGCCACGGCGAAGCTCGAAGCGTGGCTGGCCAAACAGAAGGAAGCCAGGATCGTGACGGCTTATGTTGGCCAGGGTGCGCCGCGCTTCTATTTCGCGATGGGGCCGGAACTGCCAGATCCGTCGTTCGCCAAGATCGTAGTGCGCACCGATAGCCAGGAAGAGCGCGACGCGTTGAAGCAGCGCCTGCGCCAGGCCGTTGCCGACGGTCTTGCCCCGGAGGCGCGCGTACGGGTCACCCAGCTCGTGTTCGGTCCGTATTCGCCGTTCCCGGTAGCCTACCGCGTGACCGGCCCGGATGCGCAGACGTTGCGCCGCATCGCGGCCGATGTCCGGCAAGTCATGGACGCGAGCCCGATGATGCGCACGGTCAACACCGACTGGGGGATGCGCGTGCCCACGCTGCACTTCACCTTGGAGCAGGACCGCTTGCAGGCCGTGGGGCTGACCTCCAGCGCGGTCGCGCAACAACTGCAATTCCTGCTTAACGGCATTCCGGTGACGGCCGTGCGCGAGGACATCCGCACCGTGCAGGTGACCGCGCGCTCGGCCGGCGACATCCGGCTGGATCCGGCCAGGATTGGCGACTTCACGCTGGCTGGCGCCAACGGGCAGCGCATCCCGCTCTCGCAGGTGGGCAAGATCGATGTGCGCATGGAGGAGCCCATCATCCGCCGGCGCGATCGCATGCCGACCATTACGGTCCGGGGCGATATTGCCGATGGACTGCAACCGCCCGACGTGTCGACAGCCATCAGCAAGCAGCTTGCGCCGATCATCGAGAAACTGCCCAGCGGATACCGCATTGAACAAGCGGGGTCGATCGAGGAATCGGGCAAGGCGACGAAGGCCATGCTGCCGCTGTTCCCGATCATGCTGGCGGTTACCCTGCTGATTCTCATCTTCCAGGTGCGGTCCATCGCGGCGATGGTCATGGTGTTCCTGACCAGCCCCCTCGGCCTGATCGGCGTGGTGCCGATGCTGATTCTGTTCGGGCAGCCGTTTGGCATCAACGCGCTGGTCGGCCTGATTGCGCTGTCGGGCATCTTGATGCGCAACACGCTGATCCTGATCGGGCAGATTCAGCACAACAAAGAGGAAGGGTTGGACCCGTTCAGGGCCGTCGTGGAAGCCACCGTCCAGCGTGCGCGGCCGGTGATTCTGACTGCGTTGGCCGCCATCCTGGCCTTTATTCCGCTGACCCATTCGGTGTTCTGGGGGGCACTCGCTTACACGCTCATCGGCGGGACATTTGCCGGGACGATTTTGACCCTGGTATTCCTGCCGGCCATGTACTCCATCTGGTTCAAGATCCGGCCCGGCAATGCGGCCAACGCCCAGCAGGATCGGCATGAGCAAGCGCAGCCAGCCGGACAACTGGTGCCGGAGTAATGCCGACCAGCAAGGGCATGCGCTCGCCGCATTGCCCTTGATTTTAGACCACTTGCATTAAAGCGTCTTCTAGACGAGACGGGACATTGGGTGCGTGGCCTCCGCCCAATGCGGGCTGCTGTGCGAGAGGCCGTATAAATCATGGTGGGGAGACAAATAATGAAAGTAAATCCAATTATTCTGGGTGCTTTGAGCCTTTTTTCTGGCACGACCTGGGCTCAGTCGAGCGTCGTTCTGTATGGCGTTGCCGACATGAGCGTGGAATACGCAAGTCACGTCGGGACGGTGCCATTGGCCAGCAATGGGTTCAATAGCGGAGCCGGAAAAAGCGTCTATCGCATGGATTCTGGTGGTCTGTCCGGATCGCGCTGGGGGATTCGCGGCACAGAGGATATTGGTGGCGGCCTGCAGTCCGTTTTTGTCCTGGAAAGCGGCGTGAGTATGGATAATGGTAATCAGATGCAAGGCCGACTTTTTGGACGCCAGGCGTTTGTTGGATTGCAAAGCAGCTCACTCGGGAAATTCACATTCGGCCGCCAATACACATCGCTGTTCGATTCCATTGCGAATTTTTCACCAACGATCTACGCGACGCAGTACTCCCCAACGGTACTGCTTCTTGGCGCGGCCTATCGAGAAGACAACACGGCGAAGTATAGCGGTGTCTTTGGCCCCTTCGTTGTCGGCGCCCATTGGTCGTTTGGGACAGGTCTTGCGTTACCCGCCACCGCAGCTAGTACAAGCCCGCTCACAGGAACTGGGGAGGTTCCGGGGCAGTTCCGCCGAGATTCGGCATATGGCGTTGGCGTGAATTACTTTGCCGGCGGTCTTGGCGCCGCGCTGGCTTTTGATGAATTCAACCCCAGCATGGTGAACGGGACGGGAGGTTTCAAAAAACTCGCGATTGCAGGAAGCTATGCTGCGGGGCCCGCAAAGCTCATGGCAGGATACCGTTGGGGAAAGAATAATGATGGAGCCGGTAATGAAATCCTGCGAGACGATTTCTATTGGATCGGTGCAAACTACAAGATGACCGGAAATGTGGATCTCACTTTTGAGTATGCGTACGACAAGATCCATCGCATAGTGAGCGAATCAAAATTGGGCAATCCATGGCAAGTAA
This sequence comes from Cupriavidus sp. MPR-AND1C, assembly GCF_058809705.1. Classification (NCBI taxonomy): domain Bacteria; kingdom Pseudomonadati; phylum Pseudomonadota; class Betaproteobacteria; order Burkholderiales; family Burkholderiaceae; genus Cupriavidus; species Cupriavidus sp. MPR-AND1C. Next base: position 54,356 of record NZ_JBXASU010000016.1, read on the forward strand.
CGGTAATCGCGAACTATTCATTTTCAAAACGTACGAGCGCCTACGTCGCAACTTCTTTCGCAAAGAACGCGGGGCTCAATCTTGACAATGCCGCCATAAATTACGCCAACAGTCTGGGGACGGGGAATAGCTACGCTCTCGGTGCAGGCGAAACGTCCATGGTCGGGGTGGGGCTTGGAATCCGTCACACGTTTTGAGTGACGTTTTGAGATGCCCTGCAAGAATTCTCGGCGTTTTAGTCAGATGGTGTTTACACCAAGGAGAGAAAATGATTACCAAATCGGTCATTTTTAGTGGGCTTACCGTCGCGGTGCTGGCGGCTTCGAGCTTCACCACCGTAGCGCTCGCTGGAAGCAAGGGCGCAAAGGCACGCCCTTGGGTGGACGTTGTGCTCCATGTCAAGCTGGACGCCAAAGGCAGTGCGGCGAAGTTGGGGCCCTTCGATCCGTTCAGCGACGGCACGCGAACTGGCGCGCCCGATCCACATGTGGACATGGCAAAGCGCAAGGTGCTCGACACGTTCGGTGCTGGCTTCGACATGCGACCGACCGGCCGCGATTCGCCAAGTAACGGCTTGACCTGAATCCGATGCTTTCGATGCTGGACGCTGCGTAAGCAGTGGCAAATTTCTGTACCCGCCTGCCCTTGTCTACCTCCGTGGTTCTCTTGACCTTGGGGCAGGCGGTCTTTTTTCTTGTCCGATTGCTTTCCGAGCCATGTCCGACACGGGCACTTCCGCGACGCCGGGGTGCGACCATCATGCTGCTACGGTTACGTGGGCTTCGTGACAGGCGATCGCTTCCTCACAAATATCAGACGACGCGCGCCATCACGATTCCGCGAGGAATTGCCTCGTTCAAGGCGTCACCCACGGACTTTCGTTTAGCGCGCTGTCAATGATTGAGACACCCCGGGCGGGGGCGGCTCGGCATCCTCGTCCGGCACGCCGATCAGGTCAGCCGCCACCGAGCGCCGCGCATCCGCCGCCCGGAAATACCGCACCAGTGTCGCTACGCTGGTGTGCCCCGTCATGGCCATGGCCTCGGCCATCGGCACCTGGCGCGACGCTGCCTCGGTCACGAAACCCGAGCGCAGCGAATGCGCCGAGAAATCTCCCTCCAGCCCGGCCGCCTCGCAACGCTGCCTGACGATCTTGCGCACGGCGGCGTCGGACAGCGCTTGGCCCACATGCCCGCCACGGCGTACGCGCCGGAAGATCGCGCCATCGCCAATCCCCGCTGCTTTCAGCCAGGCCTCCAGCGCCGTGCCCGCCGCGCCGATCACCGGCTTGGCGTTGTCCGGCAGGTCGGCCCCGGCCTGGTTGGTCTTGGACCAGCCCAGTTGATAGACAAACTCGCCCGGCGCGAGGCGCCGCAGGTTAGCCAGGGTGGCCCCCGCCACCTCGGAGCGCCGCCGGCCACCGCTGGACCAGGCGAACAGCAGCAGCGCACGGTCGCGCAGGCCGATCAGCGAATCGTCACAGGTTTCCAGCAGCCGGGATAACGGCTCACGCGTCAGCGCCGCCTTGCGCGCCGGGCGCTCGCCGCGCTTGGCGTAGGCCCGGCGCGTGCGCGCCACCAGTTCACGCACGGCCGGGTCGGCACAGGGGTTATCCAGGTTTTCCAGCCGATGCGCCTTGGCAATAACGGCCAGCCGGTGCATCAGCGTGGCTAACGCCGGCGGGCCTGTACGCGCCTTGAGGCCACGGGCGACCAGTGCCGCGTCGATGGCCGGCGGCAATTCGCTGACCGGGCCCTGGGGCGTGGTCCGCGTGGCGTGGTCTACGACGAACTGGATGATGACCGCCGGCTGCAAGGGAAGGGCGATCGGCTGGCCGTAGCGCAGCGCGAACCAACCAGCCCAATACCGTAAGGCGGAGCGATAGCTGGCCACCGTGTTGGCGGATTCGCCCTCGCGGTACAGCGCTTCGGCGGCCTGGCGGCCCAGCGGGTCGAGTTCGGACGGGCGGAGCGGCGCGGGAAAATCGGCATGAACGGGCTTCAGGCTGAGGGAATCGGGGCGATTTGGCAGGTTTTCGGCCTTGTCACCGAGGAATAGGGGTGGTTCTTGAGAAATCATAATAAATATGATGTATGCTGTATTAAATTATACACCAGTATCAGATAAGGCGCGATAACTATTCATTATCGTGCCTTATCTTGGAGGCGAGATCCAACGCCGCCAAAAAACCTGCCCGGACCATGCAAAACGCCAATCTGCCCGCCACGCGCTCCCGCTCCATCACCCAGCAAGATGTCTGGCAAGCCGCCGATGCCTTGCTGCTGGCCGGCCAGCGCCCGACTATCGAACGGATCCGGCTGCATCTTGGGCGCGGCTCGCCAAACACCGTCAGCCCGCACCTGGACGCCTGGTTTGCCGGGCTGGGCGCGCGTTTGCAGGACCCGCAGGCATTTGCGGCGCCAGCGAGCCTGCCCGAGCCGGTGAACCAGGCTGCACGCTATTTGTGGGATGCGGCGCAAGCCGAGGCCCGGGCCACCGTGTCGGCGAGCTATGCCGCCAGGGAATCGGAACTGGCGCTGGCAAGGGCAGCGGTCGAGGCGGAGCAGGCCGCGCTGGCGCAGGAACGCGCCATCCTGATGGCGAAGCTGGACGCTGCCGACAACGCCCTGGCCGAACTGGCGCGCGCCCGGGATGAAGCCAGCGAACGCGCTGCCCGTGCCGAGGCGCAACTGGTGGCGCAGCAGGCCGAGAACGACGCCGTGCGCGCCGCGCTGGGACGCGCGCAGGAAGAGAAGGACGCGTTGCTGCGCGATACCGCTAGCCAGCGCGCCGCTTGGGACAAGGAGCGCGAAACCATGGCGGATCGCTTTGGCGCCAATGAGCGGCGCATGGCGCTGGAACTGGACGGCGCGCGGGTGGCGCTGCGCGAAGGGCAGCGCCAGATGGACAACGAGCGCAAGGCGGCCCAGCAAAAGCTGGCGGACGCGGCACAAGCCGCGGGGCGGCAAGCCGAGGAACTGGCAAAGGTGGGGAATGCCGTGGCTGTGCTGGATGAGCGGGTCCGGCAGCAGGATGGCTTGCTGGCCGAGTACCGGCAGCAATTGGAAAACCGAGGGGAGCCGGACGCGGATATCGCGCGGGCAGCACGCCCGCTGATACGAAAGAGTCGCCCGATCCGGCCCGCCCGGCCACCGAGGTTCAAGGTGTAATGGGAGGCGCAGGCGCTTCAGAAAACGGACAATATTGCACGCTGAGCGCTCGGGACCCCGGCCAGAAACTGGTCACCGGGTAGCAAAGGCCTGATCCATCGGGCGCGCCCGTTTAACCTCGTCGCCTTGCAGGAAGATCGAGGTAGTAACCGTCCATCCGAAAACTGAAGGAGAATACGTGGAATCGTCGCTCTGAATGCAACAAGCAATGAACAGTGCTTCCGCCGTAAAGGCCCTGGCCGCGCTCGCGCAACAATCTCGCCTGGCGATCTTCCGCCTGCTGGTCCAAACTGGCCCAGCCGGCGTGCATGCCGGGCGGATTGGCGAGGCGTTGGGCCTGCCCCCGGCAACCCTGTCCTTTCATCTCAAGGAATTGGCCAATGCCGGCCTGGTCGCGAGCAGGCAGGAAGGCCGGAACGTCATCTACCAGGCCCGGTACCAGCAGATGAACGAGCTGCTAGGCTTCCTGATGGAACACTGCTGTGAAGGGGATCCGAAGGGCTGCGACGTTCCCTCCTTTGCGTGCCAGCCCAAGCGCCCAGCACGAACAAAGGCCACAGCCAAGTCAGATTGAATTGCGGGCCGAAGAGCGCGGACCTTCGAGCGCGCTCCGATGGATCTGACCGGCAGGTGCCACGCAACGACGGCATTCCTCAGATGTGCCCACCCGTTGCGGGCGAGTCTTCCTGTTGGCCTGACGCCTCGATCACGTTTGGGTGACCCTGTTCCTGCACGCGTGGCAGCAATGCGGTATGCAGCAGCAGCCCGATACAGGCGCCGAGCAGCTCGGCGAGCACGAATCCCGGCACGCTTGCCGGCGCAATACCGGCGAAGCTATTGCTGAACATCCGCCCGAAGGCAGCAGCGGGATTAGCGAAGGAGGTGGAGGCGGTAAACCAGTAAGCCGCACCGATGTAGCTTGCCACCATTGCCGGGGCGCGTCCGTCAGGGGCGCGGAGGATGACCAGTATCAGGCCGGCCGTCGCCACGGCTTCCGCGATCCATTGGCCTGGCCCGCTGCGCATCTTGGCCGATAGCTGCAGGATGCTCACATCGAACATCGCGTGTGCCAGCCAGGCACCCAGCACCGCACCGGCCAACTGCGCGACGATGTAGGGGGCCAGGGCGTATCGAGGCAGTTCGCCCTTCACCGCCATCACCATGCTCACGGCCGGATTGAAATGCGCGCCGCTGATCGGGCCGAATACCTCGATGAGCACGTACAGGCCGCCTACCGTAGCTAGCGTGTTGGCCAGCAGGGCAACGGCAACATTGCCGCCGGCCAGGCGCTCGGCCATGATGCCCGAACCGATCACCACGGCAAGCAGTAGCGCGGTACCGATCACTTCCCCTGCAATCTGGCGTGGCAGACCGATCATGGCGGTTAGCTCCGCGCTATCTTGGTCAAGGCTTCCTGCAGTTGCGCATTGCTCATTGCCTCAAGCGGCAGCATGAGCAGTTGCAGCATGCGGTAGCCGATCGCCTGCCGCGTCAGCTCGAACGCAAGGTGCTTTGCGTCGTCACCGCCCTGCGCGTGCGAGGGGTCGGCATACCCCCAGTGCATCTTGACCGGGCTGCCCGGCCAGTATGGGCACGCCTCGGCCGCGGCGCTATCGCAGACGGTGATCACAATATCCATCTTGGGTGCATCGTCGCCGACGAACTCGTCCCAGCTCTTGCTGCGATAGCCCTCCACATCGACGCCGGCCTGGCTCAGCGCTTCGAGCGCAAACGGGTTGATGCGACCGCTTGGCGCGCTGCCGGCGCTATAGGCCCGGACATCCCTATCAAGCTGTTTTGCCAGATGGTTGAGCATGCCCTCGCTCAACACGCTGCGAGCCGAATTGTGGGTGCAAAGAATCAGAACGTTGGTCGTCATGGGAACCGCCCGGTGATGGTCAGCTTTGCCCGATATCGCGCACTGCCTTTTGAAGGGCAACGGCATCGAGCTTGAGGATAGGTAGGGACAGGAACAATTCGATGCGGCGTTTCAGCGTGATGGCGGCATCGTTGATCGCCTACCGCTTCTGCGCCTCGGTCCCTTCGCATGTGGCCGGGTCCGGCACATTTCAGTGCGCCGTCATCGGTTGACCGGGCCATACCGGGCACATTTCTCCGGTGACCCTGTCGCTCATGATGAGCCTTCAGCAGCACGATGCGTTGGATTTCACGGCGATGCCGATCGGCTTGCCCTGCGGGGCGCGCGGCGCGCAACATGCCGAGTCTGCGTTCGCGGACTCCGCGGGCCGGCTTTCACCGAACACCGGCACATTCCCGAGCGTGTGGAAATGCTCCCACGCGATGCCTTGCGGATCCGTAACCCAGTGCTTCTCGCTACGTGCGTAGCAGCAGGTCGTCTGCCCTTCATCAAGCAGCGCCATATCGGCAGCTTCCGCACGGTCTTTCAGCGCCACCAGTTCCTCCGCGTTGTCGGTCTGGAATCCCAGGTGATCCACGCCAGACTCACCGCCACGGGTGGAGATGGCGAAGTTCACTCGCGGATCCTCTAGCATCCACTTCGCGTAGTCGCTCTCGACCCGCGTGGGCGCGGCCGCGAACAGCTTCGAGTAGAAGGCAATGCTCTTGCCGAGGTCCTGGACGTTGAGGTGGACGTGAAAGCGCTTCATTGGATTTCCCCTTTAACACGCACAAACGGTGGCGGCGGTATTGTCGAAACAGGCCTCCCCTTGGCAGCAGTTGGCTGTCAGGAAGCCAAGCAGGTCGTTCATGTGCTCAAACGCTGCGCGATAGATCAGATGCCGGCCTTCACGCTCTTGCGTGATCAGACTGGCATTCATCAATTCCTTCAGGTGGAAGGACAACGTCGCACCGGGCACCCCGATCTGTTCGGTCATCGCGCCGGGCGTCAACCCGGATGGCCCGGCCACCACCAGCAAGCGGAAAACCTGTAGCCGCAGGCCATGGGCCAGGGCGGCGAGAGAGCGGATTGCATCGTTTTCTTCCATATTTCCATAGTATTGGAAATGTTGGACAAAAACAAGGGCGGCGAATGCGGGCGAGGCGCGTGCCAAGCCGACCGTGTGTGGATTCTGTGCGCGCCGGCGCGATGGTTTGACGCCTGTCATCCAAGATCGTTAGCATGGGAGGGTTATCGATCTTCGATAGCGAAAATCGATTGTTTGCCAACCGAAGTGGAGTTGAATGGATGCTAGCCACCGAGAATGAGGTCAAGAGGGATAGGGATGCCATTGCCAATGCCTGGGCGGTGCTTCTCGCTTTCCTCCGGCTGGGCCTGACTTCCTTTGGGGGGCCGATTGCCCACCTAGGCTACTTCCGAGAGGAATTCGTCACGCGTCGACGCTGGCTGAGCGAGCGCAGCTATGCGGATCTGGTTGCCCTCTGCCAGTTTTTGCCCGGTCCCGCCAGCAGCCAGGTTGGCATGGCGATAGGCTTGTCGCGCGCCGGCTTCATGGGCGCGGTGGCGGCCTGGGTCGGGTTCACGTTGCCGTCCGCAGTGGCCCTGGTGCTGTTCGCTCTGAGCATTTCGACGTGGGGCGATGTGATACCGGCCGGTGCGTTGCATGGCCTGAAGGTGGTGGCCGTGGCCGTGGTCGCGCAGGCCGTCTGGGGCATGGCCCGCAGTCTCTGCACGGACACTACCCGTATCACCATTGCGGCGTTCTCCGCCTGCATCGCGCTGCTTTGGCCGAATGCGTGGGGACAGGTCGGCGTGATCGCTGCGTCCGCCGTGGTGGGCCTGGCGATGTTCAAGCCAGCCCGCGATGTAACCCACGATCCGCTTCCGATCTCAATCAGCCGGCGTGTCGGGGGCTTGCTGCTGGGCGCCTTTTTCATCCTGCTGGCGGGCCTGCCCCTGGCCGTGCAGGCGTGGCCCAATCAGACTCTGGCTGTAGCGGGTGCATTCTATCGTGCGGGATCGCTGGTCTTTGGCGGGGGGCACGTGGTGCTGCCGCTCTTGCAAGCCGCGGTGGTGCCCAGCGGCTGGGTAACGAATGACACCTTCCTGGCGGGCTACGGCGCAGCGCAGGCGGTGCCGGGGCCGCTATTCACGTTTGCAGCGTTTCTCGGCGCGTCCATGACGGTTGCGCCGAGCGGATGGATCGGTGCGCTGGTGTGCCTGGTGGCTATTTTTGTCCCGTCGTTTCTATTGGTAGCCGGCACGTTGCCGTTCTGGGAGCAGCTGCGCCGCAACGTGCGCACGCAGGCGGCGCTTGCCGGCGTGAACGCGGGTGTGGTCGGGTTATTGCTGGCCGCGCTCTATCATCCCGTCTGGACCAGCGCCGTGCACGGGCCCGCAGACTTCGGACTCGCGGTGATCGCGTTTGTGGCGCTCATGTTCTGGAAGCTCCCGCCGTGGCTGGTTGTCATTTGCAGCGGAGCCGCCGGGTGGCTGCTGAGCGTCGCCGTTTAACATTCGCGCCGCCAACCGGGTTCGCGCTAGGCGCGGTCAAACCGTCGCCGCTTGAAGCTGACGGTGTCCTTGAAGTCCTGCATGCTGCCAACGCGGCGCAGGTCCGCCCAGGTGCCCTTGTAGTACGGCACCACATTGCGGTCGGTCCACGGCGTGGTCACGTTGCCCATGACCCCGTTGAAATGACCAAACTGCATGAAGGTCTGGTTGCGTTTGATGTCTGGCTCCAGGTAGGCAAGGGCATAGGTGGAACCGTAGTCGTTATAGACTTCGACCACATCGCCGGAGGCCACGCCCAGCGCTTGCGCGTCCGCTGGATGGATCTCGAGATAGGCCATGGGCACCCGCGCACGCACGAATTCGTTGAACTGGTCGTGGTACATCGTCTGCCACACTTCGTTGACCCGGCCGTTGTTGATCCAGAAGTGATACTTGGCCTTCTGCTCGGCGACAGGCTTCGGCAGCCCGGGCCAGGTCGCCGGCTTGAACTCGGCCTTGCCATCGGGCGTATCGAACTTGCCGTCCATGTAGAGCATTTCGGTCCCGGCCAACTGGCCGTTGCGGTACGCCTTCGCAGGCAGCTGCACGCCATTGTTGCCCATCGCACGCAGGCGCTCGTATGTGACCAGGTTGCCGGTCTTGCCGCCCTGGCTATCGATCGGGACGGCGCCGGGCTGGCCCGCCTGACGGAAGCCGTCATTGAAGGCATCCTCTTCGGTCCGCCAGTCGAAGCCGCCAAAGCGCGCGGCCATCTCGCCCTTGCCCTCGGCCTCGTACAAGCGCTTGAGCGTATTGGCGATACCGGCGGCGATCAGGCAGTCCGGGCGCGCGGTGCCCGGTGGATCCATGAACTTGTCCGACAAGCGCATCCGGCGCTCGCCGTTCATCGACGTCAGGTGCATCTCGCCCGGATGCGCGGCCGGCAGCATCAGGTGGGCGGCGTCAGCCAGGCTGGTGGGATACAGGTTGATGTTGGTCAGGAACAGCCCGCCCTTGCTCTTCACGGCGTCGTAGATCGCATCCGCCATCTGCGGCACGGTGGCCCCGCGCTGGCGTGCCATCGCCTCTCGCACAACCGCGGTGCGCCGCAGGATCACGGCGCGGTGCTCCTGCGCATTGAGTGTGGTCTGGAACGGATTGGCGCCCCACGCCGTGTACATCAGCCCCTTGCCGTGGATGATCTCCTGGTCCACATAAATCTTCGTGCTGCCAGGATAGGGTGGCCTGGCATAACCCTCCTGGTGCCCGCCCATGCGCACCACGCCCGTGCCGCGCCGGCCGACGTTGTGCGTGGCCAGGACCAGGTCCACCAGCGCGGACTGGATGAGGTAGTTGTCGTTGCCCCAGATGATGCCCTTCTCGTAGGCATGCATCGTATGCGGCCGGTGGCCGGACGCCTTTGGCTTGTAGGCCCACTCGGCCGCGCGCCTGAGCTTGTCGACCGGGATGCCGGTAATGCGGCTGGTGTCTTCCAGCGACAACCGGTTCGCGCGCAGCGCCGCATCGAATCCCTTGGTATAGCCCGCGATGAATTCCTGATCGTGCCAGCCCTGGTCGACCACATGGGTCAGCAACCCATCGAACAGGGCAATGTCGGTGCCGGGCTCGATATCGAGGTGCAGCACGTTGTCCTTGCCGGCCGCCTGCTCCGCCACCGCGATCGTGGTGGTGCGGCGCGGGTCCACAAAAATCACCTTGGCCGCGGCGATGCTTTCGCCCGGGAAGCGCGCCTTGCGCTTGTCCATGGTCTGGCCCTGCAGATTCGGCAGCCAGTGCGCCAGGAAGTAGTTGGTCTGGGTCTCGTAGGAGTTGCAGCCGATTGCCATGATCACATCGGCGAGTTCGGCATCCTCATAGCTGTTGTTGAGTTCGCCGATGCCCATTTCGCGGGTGGCATGGCATTCGGAGTTGTAGGCCGGCCGATTGTGGATCCGGACCAGAGGCGTCTTGAGCGCCGTGAACATCAGCTTGCCGGTGCCCCAGGTGTTCTCGAAGCCGCCGCCCGCGCCACCGTGGTCAAAGCAATCGAACGCCAGCGCTGCGGGCCCGTCGCGATCCAGGATCCGCTTGGTTACGCTGGCGTAAAGGGCCAGCGCGTCATCCCAGCTGGTATCGACCCATTGGTCGGCCATATAGACGCGCGGGCTGCGCAAGCGGGCCCTGGCCACGCCGTCCGGGTTGTACATCACCTTGGCCAACTGACCGCCTCGCGTTGACGACAAGCCTTGGTTCACGCTGCATTGCTTGTCGGGCACGATGAGGATGTTGTGGCGCTGGCCGTCCCGGTCGGTGACGGTGTTCTGCATGTTCGGCGTCATCACCACCGCCAGCGCAGGCAGTTGCTTGCGAAAGTCCAGCCCGAGCGCGTTCTGGCCGGGCGCTCGGCCGCCCTCGATGTTCTCCGGCCATTTGTAGACGTGATAGCCGCACCCGACGATGCAGAAATGGCAGGTCAGGTTGGTCCGCTGCGCATTCACGGGTGGCAGGGCCACCCGGTCCTTGTTGGTTGCCATGGCAGTACGCCCCCTTCACAGCAGGTTGGCTTGACGCCCGTAGATCAGCCCCTCGACACCGACGGCTTTCACCGTGCCATCGCTGGCGTTGTACTGCAACTGGACCATGGGCAGGTTTTCGGTTGCCTGTCCCGACACCATCTGCCCGCTTTTCTCGGGGTCGAAGATGCTGAAATGGCAGGGGCACTTGAAGGTGCGGGCGCCAGCGTCGTAGGCAACCGGGCAGCCCATGTGCGTACAGAGCGTGCTGTAGGCCACCACGTCGCGGTCGGGGCCAACCCCGCCTGGCACTGGCATCCCCATCTTGATGGCGACGCAGGGCGACGACGCGTCCGGGTAGAGGAAACTGACCGGCGTATTGACCCGCAGCTGTCCGATCTGCGCAACCACCCTAGGGGCGAAAGGCAGCGTCGTCCGGCCCGGATCGCTTGGGGGCGGCGCAGCTTGCGCCGGGGTGGGCAAGCTTCCAGAAACACCAATGCCGGCGGCCGCGCCGCCGGTGGCCTTCAGGAACTCTCTGCGCGTGATGGACATGATCCCCCCTCCTGCGGATTGCGATCGCGATGCCCGTCGCGGGTCGCCGGCACTCCGTGGTCGTTGGCATGGGGGCATGCTTGCGGCCGCAGCCCCGGTGGGGCCACGCGGCGATGACTACCGCCGATATTTTTGGAAATATTTAATTATTTCTAGGGCAACGGCGCGACGAATGCAAGCTGCACTGCGGTACAGATACCGTCACCAGGTAGTGCGACCGTGCGACGCTCCGTGCCACAAGGCGGGTCTATCTTAATGCTAGATCCAGCTTTGACAGCGGGGTGCAACCAGTTGAATTCATTGGAAATTTTCACAATGTTTCCACACCGGAATACCTGACGCCTGACATCAGGACACGCCGATAAACCATTGATTTTCATGCGTTCCGATGGCCAGGCTGCTTTATGTCCTCCGCAGCAAGTGTTTCTGGATTTTCCCGCTTGTGGTCTTTGGCAGCGCATCGACGAAGTGATACCGGCGCGGCCGCTTGTAGGCGGCCAGCCGGTCACCATGCACCAGGAAGCCGTCGAGCAGTGCCGCGGTAGCTTGCGCTCCGGGCTTGAGCACCACATAGGCGCCGACAACCTGTCCCCAGGTAGCATCCGCCTCGCCGATGACCGCCACTTCCAGCACGGCGGCGTGTTCGATCAGCGCATCCTCGACTTCCCGCGGATACACATTCTCGGCGCCCGAATTGATCATGTAGTCGATGCGATCGCGTACCCACAGGTAGCCGTCCTCGTCCAGGCTGCCGAGGTCGCCGGTGTGGTACCAGCCATGGGCCAGAGCGCGCGCATTGGCGTCCGGGCGGTTCAGGTAGCCGGCCATCATGCACGGGCCGCGCACCAGGATCTCGCCAACTTCTCCGGGTGCGCAAGGCCGGGCCGGATCGGTCGGGGCGTCGTCCTCGCGCAGCACCGCAACCACCAGGTCGTGATTGAGCGAGGGCAGGCCGGCCGAGCCGGCGTGGCTGAGCTGCTCATGCGGATACAGCACGGACATGCAGGGCCCCATCTCGGTGGTGCCATACACCTGCACCAAGCCCGCGCCAACCACGCGGTCCCACTCGCGGATCAGGTGCGGCGCCATCGATGCGCCGCCGTACTCCACCAGCCGCAGCGACGACACATCGCGCGTGTGGGCGTCCGGGTGGTTGAGCATCATGCCGACCATGGTCGGCGCGGCGAAGAAGTGCGTGACGTTCTCGGCTTCGACCAGTTGCCAGGCCTCGCCGGCATCGAAGCGCCGCTGCAGCACCTGCGTGGCGCCCAGCTGCAGGCGCGGCAGGAAGCTGGTGTGCAGCTCCGCCGTGTGGTTCAGCGGCGCAATCGACAAGCCCACGTCCTCACGCGAGAGCGTCATGGCCTGATGCATCATCGCGTTGTGCGCGAGCTTGCTGCGATGCGTGTGCAGCACGCCCTTGGGGCGGCCGGTGGTGCCGCTGGTGTACATCAGGATGCAGGGATCGTTTTCGTCCACGGCGATGCCTGGCGCGTCATGCGGCTGCCCCGCGGCCAGCGTGGCCAGGTGGTGCGTGGCAAAGGCCGGTGCCGGTTCGGGGTCCGCATAGATCCAGCGTGTTGTGCCCGGGGCCAGCTCGGCGGCTTTTTCCACCACGGCGCAGCCTTCCTGCTCGAACAGCAGGGCGCTGGCCTTGCCATCCTCCAGGATGAAGGACAGTTCCTGGGCGGCCAGCCGGTAGTTGATCGGATTGAAGATCGCGCCCACGCGGGCCGCAGCCAGCATGCTGAAGACGAAGGCTGGCGTGTTGTAGAGGAAGGCCGCAACCACATCGCCATGGCCTACGCCGATCGACAGCAGCGCATGAGCGTGGCGATTCACCTGCGCATCCAGCTCGGCATAGGTCCAGGTGCGGCGGCTTGGCCCCACGCCGGCGACCAGCGCGATCTTGCGTGGCAGGTAGCGCGCGGGCCAGGAAAGGGTGTCGCCCAGCGTAAGGACGTGACTCAAGGCAATGCTCCAACAGCGGGGGTGGGGGGGCGCCGGCGGGCAAGGCAAGCCGGCGAGGGCGGTCGAAAGAAAGCGGTCGAATATAAAGCCGGCGTCTCTTTTTGGGAAATAACGATTTGCACTTTGCATATATGGATCCGCCCGGGCGCGCGGCGCCGAAGCCAATTGACGCAAGACGCCACGCCTGCAAGTGGCTATCGTTCCTGCAAGGCCGGCGAGCCATGACTCGCCGATGACAATGGCAATCGAAGACTGAGGCGAAAGGGGAAGCGCGTCCATGAACAAGCAAAGTCGGCAGGGCAAGGAAAACGTGCGGATAGGCGGCGCCTCCGGTTTCTGGGGCGACAGCGCAATCGGCCCGGTCCAGCTGGTGGACAAGGGCGACATCGACTACCTGGTGTTCGACTACCTGGCTGAGCTCACCATGTCGCTGCTGGCGGCGGCGCGGCTGAAGAACCCGGAAGCCGGCTATGCGCTGGATTTTGTCAGCGGGGCGCTGCGCTCGGTGCTCAAGCCAGCCATGGAAAAGGGCATCCGCATCGTGAGCAATGCCGGTGGCGTGAATCCGCGGGCCTGCGCGGCGGCGGTGCGCAAGCTGGCCGAGGAACTCGGCGTGACGGTGCGGGTGGCGGTGGTCGATGGCGACGACCTGTTGCCGCAGCTCGACGCGCTGCGCGAGGCAGGCACGCGCGACATGCAGAGCGGCGCCGCGATGCCGGCCCGCATCCTGACGGCCAACGCTTACCTGGGCGCCGTGCCGATCCGGGCCGCGCTGGATGCCGGCGCGGATATCGTGATCACCGGGCGCTGCGTGGACAGCGCGGTGACGCTGGGCGTGCTGATGCACGAGTTCAACTGGAGCCCCACCGACTACGACCTGCTGTGCGCGGGCAGCCTGGCGGGGCACATCATCGAGTGCGGCTGCCAGGCCACCGGCGGCCTGCACACCGACTGGGAGCAGGTGCCGGACTGGGCCAATATCGGCTACCCGGTGGTGACCTGCCGGGCGGATGGCACCTTCCTGGTCGGCAAGCCGCCCGGCACCGGCGGGCTGGTCAGCCCCGCCACCGTCGGCGAGCAGATGCTGTACGAGATAGGCGATCCCGCTGCCTACCTGCTGCCTGACGTGATCTGCGATTTCACCGGCGTCACGCTGCGCCACGCCGGGCCGGACCTGGTGGAAGTGCGGGGCGCCAAGGGTCGCCCGCCTACCGCCAGCTACAAGGTCTCGGCCACCTATGCCGACGGCTACCGCTGCTCGGCGCAACTGACCATCGTGGGCTTCGATGCCGTGCGCAAGGCACGGCGCAGCGGCGAGGCCTTCCTGGCGCGCACGCGCGGCATGCTGGCACGGGCCGGGCAGCCGGATTTTACCGAGACCCGGCTGGACGTGCTGGGCACCGCCGCGGCCTTTGGCCCGCATGTGCCGCAACCGGCCTTGTTCGAGGCGGTGATGTGGCTGGCGGTGACGCATCCGGACAAGCGCGCACTGGAGATGTTCGCGCGAGAAATCGCGCCGGCAGGCACTTCGTGGTCGCCCGGCACCACCGGGGTAGGCGGGCGGCCATCGGTCAGCATGGCCATCAAGCAGTTTCCCTTCCTGGTGCCAAAAACGCGGGTCCAGCCCGCCGTGTGGCTTGACGAGCAGCCGGTGCCGCTGCCCGCGGCCTTGGCCTGCGCAAGCGATACGCCAACCGGCCCGGTGCCGGCGGGCAGGCCAGCCCGCGCATCGACGCCTTCTGCGGCGGCCACTGAGCCTGCTGCAGACTGGGTCGATGTGCCGCTGATCCGGCTGGCGTACGGGCGTAGTGGCGACAAGGGCGACTTTTCCAACATCGGCATCATCGCGCGCGACGCCGCCTACCTGCCGCTGATCGACGCGCAGCTGACGGAGGCCGCCGTGGCCGCGTTCCTTGCGCACAACGTCAAGGGCAGGGTGACGCGTTACTTCCTGCCCGGCATCGGCGCCTTCAATTTCCTGTGCGAGCAGGCGCTGGGCGGCGGCGGCATGGCGTCGCTGCGCAACGATCCGCTGGGCAAGGGGATGGGCCAGGTCCTGCTGGCCATGCCGGTGCGGGTGCCGCCGGCGCTGGCGCGGTCACTGGGCGCCTGAGCCAGGCCGGATGGGGTCTGTCCTGACCCCGACCCCGACGGCATGCGGCATCGGGATAAACCCCCATCCGGCGGCTGTTTGGCCCCCTTCGCTGGCATCATGACGCAGGCGCGCAAGGCCGCCGGGCGGCTGCCCGCGCGCTCTTGCCGAACCAGGCGCCAGCCGTCAGTCACATCAGCCACATCGGCCACATCGGCCACGCGCGGCGCCGCGAACAGTGAGACCCAGATGCAGCCAGTTTTGCCATGCACACCGGATGCCGCGGGCCTGCCATGCGGGCGCTCGAGCGGAAGCTTCATGTGGATCGACCCCGACCGCGTGCTCTACGTCGGGCTGCTCGGCGCGCCGTCGGTGCGCTCCATCGGCGCCATCCTGCTTTATGTGGCGCTGGACGCGCCGTTTCGCCTGAGCGTGGCGGATGGCGAGTGGGAAACCGCCGAGATCGCCTTCGTGCCGCCCTACGCCGCGCACCGCATCGCCTCCGACAGCCGCAGCCTGTGCGGCTTCCTGATCGAGCCCGAGACCGTCGATATGTCCCGCTTGCCACTGCCGCTGCGCGGTCCGGGCGGCGCGCTGGCAGCGCCGCGGATGGCGCAGCATGCACGCGACCTGATCGCCCAGCTGCGCGGCATGCGGCGGCCAGAGCTGGGCGCCGGGCTGCTCGATGCGCTGTTGCTGGGCGAGCCGCTGGCGCCGCGCTCGCTCGATCCGCGCATCGATGCGGCGGTGCGCCAGATCAAGGCCGACCCGGGTGGGCGTAGCGCCGCCAGCGACCATGCGCGCGACGCCAACTTGTCGTTTTCCCGCTTCCTGCACCTGTTCAAGGAGGAGGTCGGCACGCCGTTCCGCACATTCCGCACCTGGAAGCGCGCCCGCAGCCTGCTGCACTACGTCACCCAGCAGGCCAACCTGGCCGAGGTCGCGCTGGATACCGGCTATCCGGATTCCACGCACTTCAGCCACTCCATCCGCCGCGTGTACGGGCTCAAGCCGCGTGATATCTTTGCGGGTTCGCGCAAGCTCGCGCTGCATGGCCTGCCGCCAATGACTGCCTATCGCCCCGCGTAGCTGGCCGGGCGGCGACCACTTTGCACAAGACCAACGGCGCGCCGCGCGCCAGAATCGAAGCCATAGAACCTCGCCAGGCCTGCCGCCAACGGCAGCCGACGGCAACCGGATACTCCCCATGAAAGCAACCTGTCAGGACCTGCTGGACGAATACCGCGAGCTGGCCGCCCTTTGCGCCACGCTCACCGCCGCGCAATGGCGCGAGCCGAGCGCTTTCCATGACTGGAGCGCCTGGGACGAGATCGCCCACCTGTGCTACTTCGACCAGACCGCGCTGCAGGCTGCCAACGACCCGCAAGCCTTCCTGCGCGACGCGCAAGCGCTCAACGCGCTGATGGCAGGAGGCGGGCATATCAGCGCCGTGGCGCGCGATACCTATGGCCACCTGGACGGCCCCGCCTTGCTGGCGTACTGGCAGCCACTGTACGAGCAACTGGTGCGCACGCTGGCCGCGCTCGACCCCAAGGCCCGCCTGCCCTGGTACGGTCCACCCATGAGCGCCCGCAGCTTTGCCACCGCGCGGCTGATGGAGACCTGGGCCCATGGCCAGGACGTCTGGGATACGGCAGGCCGGGCCCGCGCGCCCACAGCCCGCCTCAAGCACGTCGCGCATATCGGCGCCACCACCTACGGCTGGACCTTCGTCAACCGCGGCGAGCCGGTGCCGGGGCTCGCGCCTTATATCGCGCTGAGCGCGCCCGACGGCAGCGAGTGGACCTGGAACGAACCGCAGCAGGACAACTACGTGCGCGGCAGCGCCGAAGATTTCTGCCTGCTGGTCACGCAGCGCCGCCATCTGGACGATACCCGCCTGCAATATAGCGCCGGGCCGGCCCGGCAATGGCTGGCGCAGGCCCAGTGCTTTGCCGGGCCGCCCGCCAACGGGCCGGCTGCCGGCACGCGCGTGTTGCGCATGGCTTCGGCAGGGTGAACGGCCCCGCAGCGCCCGTTCAGGCCGCGCACGGCGATCCGCTGGTGCCGGCGCTCGCCGCCGGGATCGACGCAGCGCTGCGCCGGCTCAGCGCCGATCCCGGCGAAACCTGCCTCTCCGAGCACGCCTTCGCCAACCTGTACCTGTTCCGGCAAGCGCACGCCTACCGCTATGTCGGCGGCGATTATCCGCATATCAGCGGCGTAACCTATGACGGCGCGCGCCACGTGCTGCCGTTGTTCGCGCTGGAAACCACGCCGGTTGACGTGCTGCGCGCGCTGCTCTGCGAACACGCCTGCTTCTATCCGCTGTCCACGGCCCAGGTCGCGCGGCTCGACCCCGCCATCTTCACCTGGACGGCATCGCGCGCCGACGCCGACTACCTTTATCCCGCCGCCAACTTCACGGCCTATCGCGGCACGACGCTGGCCAAGAAGCGCAACCTGATGAAGCAGTTGCTGGCCACGCATGCCGTCACCGCGCGCGCCTACCACCCGGGGCTGGCCGACCAGGCCCTGGCCGTGCATGAAGGCTGGATGCAAGCCAAGCACAAGGCGCACGGCGAAGCCGACGACACCCCCTGCGTTGAGGCCCTCCAACACGCCGAACGACTCGGCCTGGAAGGCTTCCTGTACGAGATAGCGGGGCAGCCCGTGGGTTTCGTGCTGGCGCAGGAGATCCGCCCGACGGTTTTCGCCATGCGCTTCGCCAAAGGCCTGGCGGCCTGCAAGGGCATCTACCAGTACATGTTCCACCACTTCTGCACGGCGTATCCACGCCCGGTAGCGTGGCTGAATTTCGAGCAGGACATGGGGCTGGACAACTTCCGTCAGACCAAGCTTTCCTATGCGCCGAGCGCGTTGCTGCCGAAGTTCAGGGTGCGATTGCGGGTGGGTTGACGGACTTCCGGCGCCGGTCGCACATAGGCACATAGGCACATAGGCACATAGGCACATAGGCACATAGGCGCAAAGCAGCACAGCCAGTTCTCGCAAGACCCTGCCGGCTCCCACCCCTACCATGGCTTCACACCGGCGCACCGCCCCGAACAGTGAACCCACATGGCAAATATCGAATCCAGACTCTCCGCCGGCAGTGAAGCATTCCAGGCCAACCGCGCCGGCATGCTGGCACTGCTGGAGCGTATCCGCGCCTTCGAGCAGCGCGCCGCCAGTTTGTCCGCCGCCTCGCGCGAGCGCTTCGAGAAACGCGGGCAGTTGCTGCCGCGCGACCGGCTGGCTTTGTTGCTGGACCCGGGCGCACCGTTTATCGAGTTGTCGTCGCTAGCTGGGCTGGGGCTGGACAACCCAGACCTGGACAAGAGCGTGCCCGGCGGCGGCCTGATCGCGGGCATCGGCTTTGTGTCGGGCCTGCGCTGCATGATCAGCGCCTCGGACTCGGGCATCAACGCCGGCGCCTTGCAACCCAAGGGGCTGGACAAGCAGCTGCGAGTGCAGGAGATCGCGCTCGAGAACAAGCTGCCCTATGTGCAGCTGGTGGAGAGTGCCGGCGCCAACCTGATGACCTACAAGGTCGAGGATTTCGTGCGGGGCGGCAACCTGTTCCGCAACCTGGCGCGCCTGTCGGCCGCCGGGCTGCCGGTGGTGACGGTGACGCATGGCTCGTCCACCGCGGGTGGGGCCTACCAGACCGGCTTGTCGGACTACATCATCATGGTGCGCGGGCGCTCGCGCGCCTTCCTGGCAGGCCCGCCGCTGTTGATGGCAGCGACGGGCGAAGTGGCCACCGAGGAGGAACTCGGTGGCGCCGTGATGCATACCTCGGTCTCCGGCCTGGGCGACTACCTGGCCGAGGACGACCGCGATGCGCTGCGCATCGCCCGCGAGATCCTGGGCAAGATCGACTGGCACCGCGAGCAGCCCGCCGCCGCGCCGCGCAGCTACAAACCGCCGCGCTTCGATGCCGAGGAGCTGCTCGGCGTGATGCCGATGGACCATAAGCGGCCGGTCGACATGAAGGAGGTGATCGCGCGCATTGCCGACGATTCCGACTTCCTGGAGTTCGGCGAGAACTACGGCGGCGCCACCGTGTGCGGCCATGTCAAGATCGAGGGCTGGCCGCTGGGCATCATCACCAACAACGGCCCGATCGATCCGGCCGGCGCGACCAAGGCCACGCACTTTATCCAGGCCTGCTGCCAGTCGCGCACGCCCATCCTCTACCTGAACAACACCACCGGCTTCATGGTGGGCCGCAGCTATGAGGAAGCCGGGATCATCAAGCACGGCTCCAAGATGATCCAGGCGGTGAGCAACGCCACAGTGCCGCAGATCACGATCTATTGCGGCGCGTCGTTCGGCGCGGGCAACTACGGCATGTGCGGGCGCGGCTTCCATCCGCGTTTCTGCTTCTCCTGGCCCAACGCCAAGACCGCGGTGATGGGCGGCGAGCAGGCCGCGCGCACCATGGCCATCGTGACCGAGGCCGCCATGAAGCGCAAAGGCGGGCAGGCCGATGCCGACCAGCTGGAAGCACTGCAGAAAGGCATCGTCGAGCGCTTCGACCGCCAGATGAGCGTGTTTGTCACCAGCGCCCACGTGCTGGACGACGGCGTGATCGACCCGCGCAATACGCGCGCAGTGCTGGCCAATGTGCTGGCGATCTGCCGCGAGGGCGATGCCAGGACGCCGCAAGCCATGCAATTCGGGGTTGCCCGGCCCTGACAGCCACGGACTAGCCACGGACTCAGCCGGAACAGACATGCAAAAGAACAAACGGAGACCAGCGACATGCTACTGACACCCGAACACGAGGCGCTGCGCGCCACCATCAAGCGCTTTATCGCCGAGCAGATCAATCCGCACGTCGACGCCTGGGAAGAGGCCGAGATCTTCCCCGCGCATGAGGTCTTCCGCAAGATGGGCGATCTGGGCCTGCTGGGCCTGTCCAAGCCGGAAGCCGATGGCGGCATGGGCCTCGATTACTCCTACAGCGCGGTGCTGGCGGAGACGCTGTCCGACATCAACTGCGGCGGCGTGCCCATGGCCATCGGGGTGCAGACCGACATGGCCACTCCGGCCCTGGCCCACCACGGCAGCGCGGAGCTGCGCCGCGAATTCCTGGCGCCCGCGATCCGCGGCGAGTACGTGGCCTGCCTGGGCGTCTCGGAGGTGGGCAGCGGCTCCGACGTGGCCTCGATCAAGACCACCGCAAGGCGCGACGGCGACGACTACATCATCAACGGCGGCAAGATGTGGACCACCAATGGCACCCAGGCCGACTTCTGCTGCGTGCTGGCCAATACGTCGGACGCAGCGCCGCACCGCAACAAGACGCTGATTGTGGTGCCCATGAAGACCCGCGGCGTTTCGGTGGCCAAGAAGATCCGCAAGATCGGCATGGACTCGTCCGATACCGCGCAGCTGTACTTCGACGACGTGCGGGTGCCGCAGCGCTACCGCATCGGCGAGGAAGGCATGGGCTTTACCTACCAGATGGAACAGTTCCAGGTAGAGCGCCTGTGGGGCGCGCTCAGCTCCGCCAGCCGATGCGCCAAGGCGATCGACCTCACCATCGAGTACACCCGCGAGCGCAAGGCATTTGGCCGCTCCATCCTGGACAACCAGTGGGTGCACTACACCTTGGCCGAGCTGCAGACCGAGGTGGAAGCGCTGCACGCCCTGTGCTGGCGCGCCGTGGAGATGATGGTGCGCGGCGAGGATGCCACCCGCCTGGCCACCATGGCCAAGCTCAAGGCCGGCCGGCTGTCGCGCGAGGTGGCGGACCGCTGCCTGCAGTTCTGGGGCGGCATGGGCTACGTGCTGGAAAGCCCGATCTCGCGCATTTTCCGGGATGGGCGGCTCACCTCCATCGGCGGCGGCGCCGACGAGGTCATGATGCAGATCCTGTGCAAGTTCATGGGCACCTTCCCCCAGTCGAAGTAAGCGTTCAAAGCAAAAGACAAGAGAGCAGACCAGGCCACCATGAAGCAGCCCACGCCATTTCAAAAGATCCTGATCGCCAACCGGGGCGAAATCGCCTTGCGCGTGATGCGCAGCGCCACCGCGCTGGGCTACCGCACGGTGGCGGTCTACTCCAGCGCCGATGCCGGCGCGCGCCATGTCCAGGAAGCCGGCCAGGCGGTGTATATCGGCCAGGCGCAGCCGGCGCAGTCCTACCTGCGCATCGACGCCATCATCGAGGCAGCGCGGCGTTGCGGCGCCGACGCCGTGCATCCCGGCTACGGCTTCCTGGCGGAGAATGCCGCTTTTGCCCGCGCCTGCCGCGAGGCGGGGCTGGTATTCATCGGCCCGTCGGCCGAGTCCATCGTGGCGATGGGCAACAAGGCCGGCGCCAAGCGGCTGATGATGGCCGCGGACGTGCCGTGCATCCCGGGCTACCAGGGCGAGGACCAGGACGAGGCGCGCCTGTGCGCCGAGGCCGAGCGCATCGGCTTCCCGGTCATGATCAAGGCCACGGCAGGCGGGGGCGGGCGCGGCATGCGGCTGGTGCCGCACGCGCGGGCCTTTCCCGAGCTGCTGCGCAGCGCGCGCTCGGAAGCGCAGGGCGCCTTCGGCGACCCTGAGGTGATCCTGGAGCGGGCCGTGGTGGAACCGCGCCATATCGAGATCCAGATCCTGGCGGACCGCTATGGCAACGCCATCCACCTGGGCGAGCGCGATTGCTCGGTGCAGCGGCGCCACCAGAAGCTGATCGAAGAGGCGCCATCGCCCGCGGTGAGCGCCGAGCTGCGGGCCCGCATGGGCGCCACCGCCGTGGCCGCCGTCAAGGCGATCGGCTACGAAGGCGCGGGCACGCTGGAGTTCCTGCTCGACCGCGACGGCAACTATTACTTCATGGAGATGAACACGCGGCTGCAGGTGGAGCATCCCGTGACCGAGGCCATCACCGGCCTGGACCTGGTGGCGCTGCAACTGCGGATTGCCGCAGGCGAGCCGCTGCCGCTCAGGCAGGAAGACGTGCGCTTTTCCGGCCACGCCATCGAAGTGCGCCTGTGCGCCGAAGACGCCGATCAAGGCTTTATGCCGCAAAGCGGCGAGATTGCACTGTGGCAGGCCCCGCCCGCCTTGCGCGTGGAACATGCGCTGGGCAGTGGCGCCGCAATCCCGCCGTACTACGACTCCATGATCGCCAAGCTCATCAGCTACGGCGGAACACGCGACGAAGCGCGGCGCAAGCTGTCGCAAGGCCTGGAAGACCTGGTGGCGCTTGGCGTGACCACCAACCAGGTGTTCCTTGGCCGCTGCCTCGCCCATCCCGCCTTTGCCGCGGGAGAGGCCACCACCGCCTTCATCGGCCAGCACCAGGACGCGCTGCTGCAGCCCGATGCGGCCTTACGCCAGCGCGCCGCCGCGCTGGCGGCGCTGCTCCTGTATGAAACCTCGCCGGAGCGCCAGCCGGGCGCGCCAGCCGCGAGCCTGGCCCCCACGCTGCCCATCGGCCTGCGCTACCGGGTCAACGGGGCGGAGCATCAGGCCAGCCTGGCATATGGCGCAGGCAATCGCTTCGCGGTTGCCATGGGCGAGTCGCGCTTTGCCTTCGAGACCATCGCCCTAGGCGCGCATTCGGTACGTTTCAGCTGCGATGGCCTGGTCGAGAGCGCCACCTTCCATCGCGACGCCAGCACGCTGCTGCTGCACTACCAGGGCACGCCGCTGCGCATCGAGGACCACACCCGGGCCGCCGCCGCCAGGGCTGGCGAGGCTGCCGGGGACGGCAAGCTGCGCGCGTCGATGAACGGCCGGGTGGTCAACGTGATGGTGGCCGCCGGCGACCAGGTCGAGGCGGGCCAGCCCATGGTCACGCTGGAAGCCATGAAGATGGAGCACATCCACGTGGCCCCGGCCGCCGGCCGGGTCGGCGCCGTGCACGTGCAGGTTGGCGACCAGGCCGCTGCCATGCGCGTGATCGCGGAAATCGAGTTCGAGGCGCCGCCGGCGGAACCGGTCAAGGCTGCCGCCTGAGCGCTCCGAGTGGCCTGAGCCCGTTGCCACGTCACGCGCCAGGCCGAGTTTCAACACACCGACACAGCCTAACCAGCGGAGCACCATGAGCGAATCGGAAACCCCAGCCGTCCTCCATGAAAAACGCGGCGCCGCGTTCTGGATCACCATCAACCGGCCCGACAAGCGCAACGCCATCAACAAGGAAGTCGTGGCCGGCATCCGGGCGGGCTACCGCGCCGCGCACACAGACCCCGCCATCCGTGCCATCGTGCTGACCGGCGCCGGCGACAAGGCCTTCTGCGCCGGTGGCGACCTGCAGCCGGGCAAGGGCTTTGCCTTCGACCTCTCGCAGCCGAATGTGGACTATGCCGACATGCTGCGCGAATCCCAGCAAGCCACGCTGCCCAGCATCGCGCGGATCAACGGCACCTGCATGGCCGGCGGCATGGGGTTGCTGTGCATGACCGATATGGCGGTGGCCGCCGACAACGCCGTGTTTGGCCTGCCGGAGGTCAAGGTGGGGGTGTTCCCGATGCAGGTGCTGAGCCTGCTGCAAACGCTGGCGCCGCCCCGGCTGGTGCGCGAGTGGTGCATCAGCGGCGAGCCGTTTTCCGCCGCCGAGGCCAAGGCCGCCGGCCTGGTCAACCACCTGGCCGCGCCGGGCGAGCTGGACGCGCGCACCGAATGGCTGGTCGCCCGCGTGGCCGACAAGTCGCCCACCGCGATCCGGCGCGGCAAGTACGCCATGCAAGCCATGGCGTCGATGAGCTTTTCCGAAGGCATCGCCTATACCGAAAGCCAGATCGCGCTGCTGGCGATGACTGAAGACGCACGCGAAGGCCTGGCCGCCTTCAACGACAAGCGCAAGCCGGTCTGGACCGGCAGGTAAGACAACCGGCGAGGCGCGCGCCGGGCAGGGCGCGCTGGCGGTGTCTGCAACGATTGAACGAGGAAGCAGCCTATGAACAAAGCATCGTCGACAGCATCGTCCACCCAAGCGGACAGCGCCGCCTTCCTGGCGCTCGGCATGGCGCAATGGCTGCGCCGCCGCGCTGCGCGCAGCCCCCGCAGCCCCGCGCTGACCTGCGCCGGGCAGACCTGGACCTATGCCGAGCTGGTGGCCGACGCAGGGAAGATGGCCGCCGTGCTGGCGGCGGGCGGCGTCGGACGCGGCCAGCGCGTGGGCTACCTTGGCCTGAACGACCCGCTGTTCCTGGTGACGCAGTTCGCCTGCGCCTGGCTGGGCGCCATCTTCGTGCCGCTCAATTTCCGGCTCACCGGGCCGGAGCTGGCCTTTATCCTCAATGATGCCGGCGTGCATACGCTGTTCGCCGATGAGGACTACGCCGGCCTGATCGATGAAGCGCGCCCGGCGCTGGAGTGCCAGCGCTACCTGCGCCGCACCGACGCGCCGGGCTGGGAAGGCCTGTTGCCGCGGATGGCGCAAGCCGGTGCCGCGCCGCCGGCCGTGCCCACCGATCCGGATGATGTGGCCGCGATCATGTACACCTCGGGCACCACCGGACAACCCAAGGGCGCCATGCTCACGCATGGCAACTTCTGGGCCAACAACCTGAACGTGATGATGCTGAGCGACCTCGCCAGCACCGATGTCGCGCTCAATTTCGCGCCCCTGTTCCATGTTGGCGGCATGTGCTGCGTGAGCTTGCCCATCCTGATGGCGGGCGGCCATCTCGTGCTGCAGCGCAGCTTCGACCCCGCAGCCGTCATGCAGGCGGTGGCTGAACACCGCGTGACGGTCAGCTTCGCGGTGCCCGCCATGCTGTTGTTCGTCAGCCAGCACCCGGATTTCGCGCAGGCGGACCTGTCCAGCCTGCGGACCATTTCGGTCGGCGGCGCCCCCATGCCCGAGCCGCTGCTGCCCCTGTTCGCCGGGCGCGGCATCCCGGTCAACCAGGGCTACGGCCTGACGGAGACCGCCGCCGCGACGACCTTCCTCGCCCCGGAGCGCGCGCAGGACAAGCTCGGCTCCTGTGGCACGCCGGCCATGATGACCGAAGTCTGCATCCGCGACTTCGACGGCAAGCCACTGACCGAGCCGCAGGCCCGCGGCGAGATCTGCGCGCGTGGCGGCAACATCATGAAAGGCTACTGGAACCGCCCGGACGCCAGCGCCGCGGCGTTCTACGACGGCGGCTGGTTCCGCACCGGCGACGTCGGCTATGTCGACGAAGAAGGCTTCTACTACGTCTGCGACCGCTTGAAGGACATGGTGATTACCGGCGGCGAGAACGTCTACCCGGCCGAAGTCGAAAGCGTGCTGTACGAGCACCCGGCCATTGCCGAAGTCGCCGTGATCGGCGCGCCCGACGAGCGCTGGGGCGAGCATGTGGTAGCCGTGGCGGCGCTCAAGCCGGGCGCCAGCCTGACGCTGGAGGAACTGCAGGCCTTCGCGCAACCGCGCCTGGCGCGCTACAAGCTGCCGCGTGCGTTGCGGGTGGTGGCGGCGTTGCCGCGCAATCCGACGGGGAAGGTGTTGAAGGTCAGGTTGAGGGAGATGGGGCAGGGGTAAGAGGGTAGGAGGTAGGGGGTACGGGTGGAGCATGGCGAAAGAACCAGCAGAACGCAAACCTCCAAACTCGGCTGGGAAATTCTAAAAAACCGCAGGAGCCCCAATGGCAGGACCAACCATCGACTTCTGGCAAGCCCGCTTCGAATCCGGGCAAACCCCTTGGGAGCGCGAAGCCGCCAGCCCGCAACTCCTGGCCTGGCTTGCCCAAGGCGCCATCCAGCCCGGGGAGCGTGTGATCGTGCCCGGCTGTGGCGGTGGCTGGGAAGTCGCCGCGCTGGCCGCGCATGGCGCGCGGGTCATCGGTATCGACTACGCGCCCGGGGCGCTGGCCCGCACGCTTGCCCGGCTGGCGCCGGGCGGACTGCAAGCGGACCTGGAACAGGCAGACGTGTTGCATTGGCAGCCGGCCACGCCGGTGGATGCCATCTATGAGCAGACCTGCCTGTGCGCGCTGCACCCCGACCACTGGACCCGTTACGCCGCCCAGCTCCATGGCTGGCTGCGTCCCGGCGCACGCCTGCTGGCGCTGTTCATGCAGATGCGCCGCGACAGCGCAGGCCAGGGCATGGTGGAAGGGCCGCCGTATCACTGCGACATCAACGCCATGCGCGCGCTGTTCCCGGCCCAGCAATGGGAATGGCCCAAGCCGCCGTTTGACGCTGTCGCGCATCCCAGCGGCGCGTTCGAGCTTGCGGTGGTGCTGGTGCGCCGCTGATCCCCTGGCGGCGCACAGCGCCAGCCGCGTTACCCATGGGTAATCCCCAATCCATATACAGCCAGTCCACACAAGAGCCGCACCGGTAGTTTTGTTACGGTGGCAGCAGTCGCAGCAATCGCAGCAGTCGCAACGCGGCGAAGCGCAAGACGGCACGCATCGCACCCGGTGCCATCGGGCGCGCTTGACTCACCCAATTCCGAGACCGGCCCCTTGCCGCGCACCGCGCGCGGCAAGGGGCGGCCGGCACAGGAGACAAGATTGGAGATCCTGCAATTGACGATCTCGGGGATCGCGCTGGGCTGCATCTACGCGCTGATCGCCCTGGGTTTTGTGCTGATCTACAAGGCGACCGAGACGGTGAACTTCGCGCAAGGCGAGTTCATGATGCTGGGCGCCTTCGCCGGCGTGGTGCTGACCATGCTCGGGTTGCCGCTGGTCCTTGCCGTGCCGTTGACAGTGGCGGGCATGGCTGGCTTCGGCATGCTGGTCGAGCGCCTGGCGATTCGCCCCATCCTGGGCCAGCCGCAGTTCACCGTGGTGATGCTGACCATCGGCATGGGCTACGTGATGCGTGGGCTGATCACCATGGTGCCGGGCATCGGCGCCGGCACGCATACCTTGCCGGTGCCTTACCAGGGCATGGTGTGGCGCACCGGCGCGCTGGTGCTGAGCGTGGAGCAGGTGGCAGTGATCGGCGTCACCGCGGCGCTTTGCGTGGTGCTTTACCTGGTGTTCCGCTACAGCCGCATCGGCGTGGCGATGCAGGCCAGCTCGCAGAACCAGCTTGCCGCTTACTACATGGGCATTCCGGTGCGGCGGCTCAACGGGCTGGTCTGGGGCTTATCGGCGTCGGTGGCCGCGATCGCCGGCCTGCTGCTGGCGCCCATCACCTTTGTTCACGCCAGCATGGGCATGCTCGGCCTCAAGGCCTTCCCCGCAGCGGTGGTGGGCGGCTTCGGCAGCCTGCCGGGCGCGATCGTGGGCGGGCTGGTGATCGGTGTGGTGGAGTCGCTGGCGGGCTTTTACCTGCCCGAGGGCTTCAAGGACGTCGCGGCCTATGTCGTGGTGCTGATCATGCTGGTGGTCAAGCCGAACGGCCTGTTCGGCGAGAACCTGCGCAAAAAGGTGTAGAGACACGATGCGATTCCTCTTCAAGACCGACTATCGCCAGGACCTGCGCCTGGCCAGGCACCCGGGCCATGTGTTCTGGTACGGCTTGCTGATGGCTTGCCTGCTGATCGCGCCGGGCTGGGCCAGCAGCTACTGGATCGCGCAGCTTGGCTTTGTGCTGATCTACGCCATTGCGGGCCTGGGCCTGATGGTGCTGTCCGGCTACACCGGGCTGCTGTCGATCGGACATGCGGCCTTCCTTGGCGTGGGCGCCTATACGCAGGCCTGGCTGACCAGCCACGGCGTGCCCTTCGTGCCGGCCTTGCTGGCCGCGGCTGCGCTGTCGGCACTGACGGGCATGGTGGTGGGACTGCCGGCGTTGCGCGTCAAGGGCATCTACCTGGCGATCGCCACGCTGGCCTTCGGCCTGATCGTCGAGGAGGTCCTGGCGCGCTGGGAGAGCGTGACCGGCGGCAATGCCGGCCTGCCGGTGGCCGCGCCGCAGCTGTGGGGCTATGTGCTTGACGGGCCGGTGGCGTTCTACTACCTGTCGCTCGCGGTTTGCCTGCTGGCCACGCTGGCCGTGCTCAACCTGCTGCGCAGCGCCACGGGGCGGGCCTTCATCGCCATCCGGGACTCGGAGATCTCGGCGCAGAGCATGGGCATCCACCTGGCGCGCTACAAGACCTTGTCGTTTGCGTTGTCCGCCGCGCTGGTTGGCATCGCGGGGGCGCTGTATGCCCACAAGCTGCGCTATATCTCGCCCGAGCAATTCGGCATTGCCCAGTCGATCGACTTGTTGCTGCTGGTTGTGGTGGGCGGGCTGGGCTCTGTGCATGGCGCGTTTCTTGGCGCGATCTTCCTGATCGTCATGCCGCAGATGATCGTGCTGGCGAAGGATCTCCTGCCGCCTGCCATCGGGCAGGCCAGCGGCCTGCAGGCGCTGGTGTACGGGCTGGTGCTGATGGCTTTCGTGCTGTTCGAGCCGATGGGGCTGTACGGACGCTGGCGCAAGATCCGCACATACCTGGAACTGTTTCCCTTCTATCGCCAGGGCATGTTCCGGCGCCAGAAGGCCTTCCAGCGCTCCGAGCGCCTGAAATAAGGAGGCCCGCATGACAGACACTCTTCTCAGCGTGCGCGACCTGTCGGTGCGCTTTGGCGGCGTGCTGGCGCTTGGCGGCGTGAGCTTCGATGTGCGGCGCGGCGAGGTCTTTACGCTGATCGGGCCCAACGGGGCCGGCAAGACCACGGTGTTCAACCTGATCAGCCGCATCTATCCACCCACCAGCGGCGAAATCCTGTGGCAGGGCAGCAGCCTGACACGGTTGCCGCCACACGCGATCGCCGCGCAGGGCATCGCGCGCACCTTCCAGAATATCGAGCTGTTCGAGCACGCCACGGTGCTGCAGAACCTGCTGATCGGCCACCACACGCATCGCGCCAGCGGCTTCTGGGCGGACCTGCTGTTTACCCCCGCCGCGCGCCGCTCGGAGCTGGCCGCGCGCCACACGGCCGAGGAGATGATCGAGCTGCTGGACCTGCAGGCGCACCGCGACGCGCTGGTGGCGGGCCTGCCCTATGGCGTGCGCAAGGTGGTGGAGCTGGCACGGGCCTTGTGCAGCAGCCCGCGGCTGTTGCTGCTGGACGAGCCGTCTTCCGGGCTGAATGTGGAGGAGACCGAGGACATGGCCTGGTGGATCCGCGATATCCAGAGCGAGCTGGGCATCACCGTGCTGATGGTGGAGCACGACATGAGCCTGGTGTCGCGCGTGTCGGACCGGGTGCTGGCGATGAACCAGGGCCAGGTGCTGGCGCAGGGCACGCCTGCCGAGGTCCAGGCGCACCCCGGCGTGATCGAAGCTTACCTGGGGACCGTGGACGACGTAGCCTCACTGCGGAGGGCGGCATGAACCTGATGCAAGGCGCAGACAAGATGCGCGAAATCCAGCACGCGCCAGTGCTCGCGCTGGCCAACGTGGAAAGCGCCTACGGCCCGGTCAAGGCGATCCGGGGCGTGAGCCTTGCCGTGCAGCGCGGCAGCATCGCCACCGTGCTGGGCGCCAACGGCGCCGGCAAGACCACCATCCTCAAGACCATTTCCGGCGTGCTGGACCCGACGCGCGGCAGCATCACCTTCAGGGGCGAGAGCATCGCTGCCATGGATCCGGCCCAGATCGTGCGGCGCGGCCTGAGCCACGTGCCCGAGGGCAGGGAGGTGTTCCCGCTGCTGTCGGTGCGCGACAACCTGCTGATGGGTGCCTATACGCGGCGCGACCGCGACGGCGTGGCGCGCGACATGGAGATGGTCTACGACTACTTCCCGGTGCTGCGCGAGCGTGCCGCGCAGGATGCCGGCCTGCTCTCGGGCGGCCAGCAGCAGATGCTGGCGATCTCGCGCGCGCTGATGGCCGCGCCGGAGCTGATCCTGCTCGACGAGCCCAGCCTGGGCTTGTCGCCAAAGCTCACCAAGGACATCTTCGAAATCGTGGTGCGCATCAACCGCGAGCGCGGCACCACCATCTTGCTGGTGGAGCAGAACGCCAATATGGCGCTCAACGCGGCGGACTATGGCTATGTGCTGGAGAACGGCCGCATCGTGGCCGAGGACACCTGCGCCGTGCTGCGCGAGAAGGACGACATCAAGGAGTTCTACCTGGGCATGAAGGACAACGGCGTGCGCGGCGAGCGCCGCTGGAAAAAGCGCAAGACCTGGCGCTAGCGCGCTAACCGATCACCAAGTCGAGAGCAATCAATGGCAAAGGCAATGACAATGGCGACGGCGCACACCATGCAGCCCCTTTCCGAAGCGGCATTCGAGACCCTGCCGCAGATGTTCTGGCACGCCGTGGCCCAGCGCGCCGACGCCGTGATGATGCGGCAAAAGGACCTCGGCGTCTGGCGCAGCTATCGCTGGCGCGAAGTGGGCGAGATCGTGGCCGATGTCGCCGCCGGCCTTGCCGAGCTGGGCCTGCAGGCAGGCGAGGTGGTGTCGGTGCTGTCCAGCACCAACCGCGAATGGGTGTGGAGCGACCTTGGCGCGCTCACCGCCGGTGCGGTGGTCAGCGGCATCTATCCCACCGACTCGCCTTCGCAGGTGGCGTATCTTTGCCACGACTCGGGCAGCGTCATGCTCTTCGCCGAGAACGAGGAGCAGCTCGACAAGTACCTGGAGGTGCGCGAGCGCCTGCCACGGCTGCGCAAGGTGATCGTGTACGACATGGAAGGGCTGGCCGGCTTCGATGACCCCGGCGTGCTCAGCTTTGACGCGCTGCTGGCGCTCGGCAGGCAAGCGCGGGCGCGGCAGCCGGGGTTGGTGGCGGCGCGGCTGGCCGCCGGCAGCGCCGACGCGCTGGCGGTGCTGGTCTATACCTCCGGCACCACGGGACGGCCCAAGGGCGCGATGTTGTCGCACCGCAATGTGCTGCGCAGCTGCCTGACGCTGCGCGAGTTCCTCCCGGCCACCACCATCGGCGAGCGCATGGCCTTCCTGCCGCTGTGCCACGTCTCGGAGCGGATCTTTGGCGAGTACTACTCAATCCTGTCCGGTGCCGTCGTCAACTTTGTCGAGAACCCCGACACCATCTTCGACAACATTCGCGAGATCCAGCCCGACGCCTTCCTGGCGGTGCCGCGGGTGTGGGAGAAGCTGTATTCCAGCGTGACCATCGCGGTCCGGGAAGCGACCCGCCTGCAGCGCTGGGCCTATGACTGGGCGCTGGCCGCCGGGCAGGCCCGCGTGCGCGAGGACGGGCAGGCAACGGTGTTGCCTCTGGCCGCGCGCCTGAAGCTCTGGCTGGCCGATACGCTGGTGCTGGGCAACGTGCGCCGCATGATGGGCCTGAACCGCGTGCAGCTGGCGGTGACCGGCGCGGCGCCGATCTCGCCCGACCTGATCCGCTGGTATATGGCGCTGGGCATCGTGCTGCACGAGCTCTGGGGCATGACCGAGATCACCGGCGCGGCTACCTGCAACCCGCCCGGGCGGACGCGCCCGGGCAGCATCGGCATTGCCTTGCCGCATACCGAGGTGAAGGTCTCGCAGGAAGGCGAGCTGCTGGTGCGGGGCCCGCAGGTCTTCATGGGCTACCTGAACCTGCCCGCCAAGACCGCCGAGACCATGGCCGATGGCTGGCTGCGCACGGGCGACGTGGGCCGGGTGGACGAGCAGGGCTACTTCTATATCACCGATCGCATGAAGGACCTGATCATCACCGCCGGCGGCAAGAACGTCACGCCATCCGAGTGGGAGAACCAGCTCAAGTTCAGCCCCTATGTGACCGACGCCGTGGTGATCGGAGACCGCCGGCCCTACCTGAGCTGCCTGGTGATGATCGACCAGGACAACGTGGAGCAGTGGGCGCAGGAACACGATGTGCATTTCTCCGACTACGGCTCGCTGTGCCGCAGCAAGGAGGTGATCGCGCTGGTGGGTCAGGAGATCGACCGTGTCAACAAGCAGTTCGCACGGGTCGAGCAGATCAAGGCATTCCGGCTGATCGAGACCCGCCTTGGCGCCGAAGATGAGGAACTGACGCCCACCATGAAGCTCAAGCGCAAGCTGGTCAACGACAAATACAGCGCGCTGATCGAGTCGATGTACCTGGCCAAGGTGGCCTGAACCCAAGGTGGCCTGAAAGCAAGCGGCCCCGACAGGAGGCGCCATGAGCGACGCAGACAAAGCGGTTCCCGTCAGCCTGGTCCGGCACGGCCGTATCGGCCTGCTGTGCATCGACCATCCACCGGTGAACGCGCTCTCGGTGGCGACGGTGGCGGGGCTGGATGCCAAGGTGGCCGCCTTCGAGGCCGATTCCTCCCTCGATGGCTTGCTGATCTGGTGCGCGGGCCGGACCTTCGTGGCGGGCGGCGACATCGCCCAGTTCGATGCCCCGGATTTCACGGCTGCGCCTTACAACCGTATCCTGGCCAGGATCGAAGCCAGCGAACGGCTGGTGGTGGCCGTGCTGCACGGCACCGCGCTGGGCGGCGGGCTGGAACTGGCGCTGGCGTGCCATTACCGCGTGGCCGTGCCCGGCACGCGGGTCGGGCTGCCCGAGATCAAGCTGGGGCTGCTGCCCGGCTCGCTGGGCTCCCAGCGGCTGCCGCGCGCCTGCGGGGCGGACCTGGCGCTGGACCTGATGCTGAGCGGGCGCATGCTCGACGCCGAGGCGGCGCTGGCCGCCGGCATCGTCGATGCGCTGGTGCCGGGCGAGCCGTTGGCCGCTGGCCTTCATTTTCTGGAAGGCCTGCTGGAGGGGCTGGCGCCGCCGCGCCGGCTGTCCACGCTGTCCGCGCCTGTTGCCGGGCTCCCGCCGGACTTCTTCGCGCGGGCCTTGCAGCGCGCCACGCAGGAGCGTGCGCGCTATCCCGCGGCAGCGGCAATTGTGCAAGCGGTGGAGGCGGCAGCGACGCTGCCGTTCGCCGAGGGCGAGGCGGTGGAGGCCGCCTTGCTTGCCGCCTGCGTGGCGTCGCCGGAATCGCGGGCGCTGCGCCACCTGTTCTTTGCCGAGCGCCAGGCGGCCCGCGTGCCCGGGTTGCCCTCGGGCACCACGCCGCGCGCGCTGCATACGGCCGGGGTGGTGGGCGCCGGCACCATGGGCAGGCGCATCGCCATGAGCCTGGCGGACGCCGGCTTGCCGGTAACGCTGGTCGAGGCCAGCGACGCGGCGCTGGCCAAGGGCCTGGCGTGCGTGCGCGCCCAGTACGAGGCCAGTGCCGCGGCCGGGTGGCTGCAGCCCGATCAGGTGGCCAGGCGCATGGGCCTGATCGCCGGCACGCTGGACTACGCCGCACTGGCCGGCTGCGAACTGGTGATCGAAGCGGTGGTGGAGGACATGGCGCTCAAGCAGCAGGTGTGCGCCCGTCTCGGCCAGACCTGCAAGCCCGGGGCAATCATTGCCACCAATACCTCCACGCTGGACGTGGAGGTGCTGGCCGAGGCCTGCGGCCGGCCGCACGATTTCGCCGGGCTGCATTTCCGCAACCCGGCCAATGGCGGGCGGTTGATCGAAGTGGTGCGCGGCAGCGCCACCGCGCCGGATGTGCTGATGACGGCCATGCACCTGGCCCGGCGGCTCGGCAAGGTAGCGGTGGTGACGGGCGTGTGCTTCGGCTTTATCGGCAACCGCATGGCCGAAGCCTACCTGCGCGAGAGCGAGTTCCTGCTCATGGAGGGCGTGAGCCCGGCGCGGCTGGATGCCGTGATGCAGGCTTACGGCATGGCGATGGGGCCGTGCCGCATGCTGGACCTGGCCGGGATCGACACGGGCGCCAGGATCGTGCTGGAGTACGGCAAGGCCGGGGGGCTGCCGCCGGATCCCGCCTATCGCGCGGTGGTGCGTACGTTGTTCATGCTGGGGCGGCTCGGCTGCAAGAGCGGCGCGGGCTACTACCGCTATCCGGACGGCGAACCGGTGGCGGACCCGGAGGCCGAGCGCATCTGCGCCGCGCTGGGCCGCGCGCACGGCATCGCCCGGCGCACCGACATGACCGATGCCGAGATCGTCGAGCGCCTGATTTTTCCGCTGATCAACGAGGCCGCCAAGCTGCTGGAGGAGGGCGTGGCCTGCCGGCCCGCAGACATCGACATGGTGTGGACCGCCGGCTATGGCTTTCCCGATTATCTCGGGGGCCCTGTGTGGCAGGCGGACAGCATTGGCCTGCCCCGCGTCAAAGCCGGGCTGGAGCGCTACGCCCGCCTGCGCGGCAATCCT
This sequence comes from Cupriavidus sp. MPR-AND1C, assembly GCF_058809705.1. Lineage (NCBI taxonomy): Bacteria > Pseudomonadati > Pseudomonadota > Betaproteobacteria > Burkholderiales > Burkholderiaceae > Cupriavidus > Cupriavidus sp. MPR-AND1C. The sequence goes on from NZ_JBXASU010000016.1 coordinate 88,050, forward strand.
TACGACTACTGGGACATCTCCCCCTTGCTGGCGGCGCTGGCGCAAAGCGGGCAGCGCTTGTCCGACTGGTCCGCACCGCCGCCCGCAGCCGAAGCCCCAGCCGATGCCGCGGCACCGGGCGGCCAGGCACAGGGCCATGCGCCTATCTCCCATGCGCCTATCTCCCATGCGCCTATCTCCCAGGCGCCTATCTCCCAGGCGCCTATCTCATTTCCGCCGGACTCGCGGTCCGTGCAAAGCAGGATCCAGTCGGGACCCAAGCCGCCGCAGAGCGTGCATTGAAGCCAAGGCAACCACCAAGAAAGCAACGAACCGATAAGACAAGGAGACAACCATGATCTTGAAGACCACCATCGCCGCCATTGCGCTCGCGCTCAGCGCCGGCGCGAGCGCGCAGACGCGCGGCGTCACCGACAAGGAAATCGTGCTCGGCCTGATCACCGATATGTCAGGCCCGATCGTCAACTACGGCAAGGAGTCGCGCAACGGCATGACCATGGCCGTGGAAGAGATCAACGCCCGCGGCGGCGTGCAGGGCCGCAAGCTGCGGGTGGTGGTGGAAGACAATGGCTACGAGCCCAAGCGGGCCGTGCTGGCCGCGCAGAAGCTGGTCACGCAGGATGGCGTGTTTGCCATCATCGGCCACCTGGGCACCGCGCCCAATATGGCCACGCTGCCGTTCCTGGTGCAAAGCAAGGTCTTCAACTTCATGCCGCAGAGCGCCGCGCGCGACATGTATGAGCCGGCCAGCCCATACAAGATCGCGCTGGGACCGTCCAACTTCCTGATGTCCACCACCATCATGGATTATTTCTTCAAACAGAAGCCCTACCAGCGGGTGGGCGCGCTGTACCAGGACGACGACTACGGGCGGGAATCCGTGGAAGGCGTGCAGGCCTACCTCAAGAGCAGGAACATGACCCTGGTGGAGAAGGTGTCGTACAAGCGCGGCGCCACCGATTTTTCCTCGCAGATGGCGCGGCTCAAGGCGGCTAACTGCGACCTGGTGTTCAACGCCTCCACGATGCGCGAGTACATCGCCTCCGTCCAGGAAGCGCGCAAGATTGGCTTCAACCCGGTCTTCGCCGGCACCTCGGCCAACTACGCGCACCAGGTGCCATTGCTGGGCGGCAAGGCCATGGAGGGCCTGCATGCGGCAGCCTTCATCATGCTGCCCTATGCGGACGATGCAAACCCGGCGGTACGGCAATGGGCAGCCGCCTACAAGAAACGCTTCAATGAAGACCCGGGCGTGTACTCGATGTTCAGCTACTACGCCTACACCACCTTCGCCACCATCGCCGACAAGGCCGGGCGCAACCTGAGCGCGGAGTCCTTCAATGCCGTCATGGAGTCGACCAAGCTACCGCAGGACGCGCTGGGCAACCCGGGCTTCAATGTCTCCGCCAGCAACCGCCTGAGCAACGACCGCATCCGCATCATGAAGGTGGCTGGCGACAAGTGGATCCCGGCCAGCGACCTGCTTGCGCCGCCCAAGATGAACTGAGCGCGCGCGGCATCCATGAGCAACCGGAGACAACCATGAGCACGGCAACGGAACAGGCGCGCGAGCGCATCGGGCGCATCGCCCTGGGCGATGTGATCCACCGTGGCGCCCGGCGCTTCGGCGCCCGGACCGCATTGATCGAGGGCGACCACAGTCTTAGCTATACAGCGCTGAACGCCGCCACCAACCAGTTTGCCCACTACCTGCTGGCCCAGGGCATGCGCAGCGCGGAGCGTGTCGGCATGCTGTGCAACAACTCGATCGACATGATCGTGGCGCTGCTGGGCATCCAGAAAGCAGGCATGGTGTGGGTGCCGATCAACACGGCGCTGGCGCCGGATGCGATCCAGTACATCCTGGAACACGCGCAAGTGACGCGCCTGGTGGCGGACGCGTCCGTGCTGGCGCGGCCCGGCATCGGCGAGCTGGTCGCGGCGTCGCGCATTGCCGTCGTGTTGCTGGAGCCGGCGGGCGAGGTGGCCGATGAGATGGCCGGGCTGGCCGGGTTGGCCGGGTTAGCCATTACCCGGCATGCCGACGCGCTGGCCGGCCAGCCGGCCACGCTGCCGGATGTGGACATCGCCAGCGGCCAACTGGCGCAGATCATGTACACCAGCGGCACCACCGGCCCGCAAAAGGGTGTCATGCACTCCCACGCCTCGGTGCATTCGGTGCTGGCGGCCAACCTGGTCGATACCGGCTGCGGGACGGCGAGTGAAGTCTTTACCTGCCTGCTGCCGATGTTCCACTGCGCGCAGCATGGCAATACCATGAGCGCGCTGCTGGGCGGCCATGCCGTGGTGATCGGGCGCGGCTTCGATCCGGCCCGGGTGCTGGCGGACCTGGCCCGGCACCGCGTCACCGTGGTGGTGGCGCTGCCGATGATGTACCGGGCCATGCTGGAGCACCCGCGGTTCGCCGCGACCGATCTCTCCAGCGTGCGGCTGTGCATCTACGGCATGGCGCCGCTGCCCAAGAACCTGCTGCTGCGCCTGCTTGATGCGTTCTGCCCCAACTTCGTCCTGTGCTCGGGCCAGACCGAGATGTATCCGGCGGCCACCATTTTCGAGGCGCAGGAGCAGCGCAAGCGCTTTGGCGCCTTCTGGGGCGTGGGCACGGTGGTCAACGAGGTGGCGGTGATGAGCGACGACGGCCGGCTGCTCGGCCCGGGCGAGCCCGGCGAGATCGTGTTTCGCGGGCCGAACGTGATGCTGGGCTATTACAAGGACCCCGAGGCTACCGCCCGCGTGCAGCGCTTTGGCTGGCATCACTCCGGCGATCTTGGCGTGCTGGACGACGATGGCCAGTTGCTTTTCCTCGACCGGATCAAGGACATGATCAAGAGCGGCGGCGAAAACGTGCCCTCGATCAAGGTCGAGGAAGTGTTGCTGCGCCATGCCGCCGTCGCTAATGTGGCGGTGGTTGGGCTGCCGCATGCGCGCTGGGGCGAGGCGGTGACGGCCTTCGTGACCCTGAAGCCCGGCGCGCGGGTCGAGGAGGACGAACTGGGCGCGCACTGCAAGGCCCACCTGGGCGGCTTCGAGGTGCCCAAGGCGGTGCTGCTGCTGGCGGCATTGCCGGCCACGTCCACCGGGAAGATCCAGAAGTTCGCGTTGCGCCAGCGGTATCGCGAGCATTACGATGAGCACCACGAAGCGCACCATGAGCACCATGACAAGGGCTGAGCACCGGGCCCGCCTGCGGCCGGCATAGCCACCTGACATAGCCACCTGACGCAAGACGTAGCCGGTAGCCCCGGCTACGCTGCTTTTTGCGTCGCATTTTTGCATCGCATCATGGCGGCGCACCGAGAGCAAATAACCAGCAGGCCTGACGACGCCCCCATCGGGGCGCGGACGGTGCCAGCAGGAGACAAGGACATGCAGATGCAAGCACCAGGCATTGCGTGCCCGCCAGCGACGACCGTGGCGCCTGGCGCCCGGAACGGCGCCGGCCGGGTGATGTGGCTCACCCCCGACAGGCTGTTTTACGCCGGCCTGCTTGGCTCGCCTTCGGTCCGCACCATGGGTGGGCTGTTGATTTACGTGGCGTTGCGCGCCCCTATCCGCATCCGGTTTGACGACGGACCCTGGGCATCCACGGAACTGGCGGTGGTGCCGGCGTACATGCCGCACTCGGTCGCTTGCGACGACCGCATGATCTGCGACCTCGCACTGGAAGCGGAGAGCATCGACCTGGCGCGCCTGCCGCCGGTGATACGCGAGCGGGCAGGGCCGGTGGACGATCCGGCCTTTGTGCGCCATGTGCGCCAGGCGCATGCCTACCTGAGCGAGCGCGGCCGGGAGCTGGAACTGCAGGCGGACAGCTTCGACCAGATCTTCTTCGGGCACGCGCTGGCGCCGCGCAAGCTGGACCCGCGTATCGAGGCCGCGGTGCAGCGCATCCGCAATGCGCCGTCTGCCACGGCCACGGCCGAGTCATGCGCCGCATCGGCCCATCTGTCCTTCTCGCGCTTCCTGCATTTGTTCAAGGAGGATGTCGGCACGCCGTTTCGCAGCTTCCGGACCTGGAAGCGCGCCCGCAGCCTGCTGCACTATGTCACCCAGGACTCCAACCTGGCCCATGTGGCGCTCGATGCCGGCTATCCGGACTCCACCCACTTCAGCCATTCCATCCGCCAGGCCTTCGGGCTCAAGCCCAGCGATATCTTTGCCGGCTCGCGCAAGCTCGCCCTGATTGGCGAGCGTGCGGAGGTGGGCAGCGGCATGCCCGGCTAGGCGCGCCGGGCAGGGGTATCCGGCGCGCCCTCAGTACGCAAGGCCGCCTTATGGATCTTGCCGGCCGGCGTGAGCGGCAGCGCTTCGCGCAGCACTACCTGGCGCGGCACCTTGTAATCGGCCAGGCGGGTCCCGCAGTACGCGCGGATTTCCTGCTCGGAGACCTGGCAGCCTGGCTTGGGCACGATGTAGTAGCGGCCGATCTCGCCCAGCACGGGGTCGGGCACGCCGATGCCGGCGACCATCATCACCGCCGGGTGCCGCGCGATCACGCCTTCGATCTCGGCCGGATAGACGTTGAAGCCGCCCTGGATATACATATCCTTCTTGCGTCCCTTCAGGTGGATATAGCCGCGTTCGTCCACAAAACCCAGGTCACCCGAGTGCAGCCAGCCCTGGGCATCGAATCCATCCTCCCCGGCCGCGCCGCCGACGTAGCCCGGGCAAACGCCCGCGCCACGGTAACAGAGCTCGCCGATTTCGCCCGTGGCCAGGCTTTCGCCGGCAAACGAGACCACCCGCACCTCGGCGCTGTCGAACACGCGGCCGATCGATTGCATCAGGTCCTGCCGCTGCGCGTCCCAGGGCGTCATGACGATCGCCCCGGAGGATTCCGAGAGGCCGTACAGGTTCATCACCGTCGCCTGCGGCATGCGGGCCTGCAGTTGCTCCAGCAGGGCGGCATCCACGGTGGCGCCGCCCACGATCACGAGCCGCACGGAGGAGAAATCCACCTTGGCCGAGTCGGGGTGCATCAGCAGCAACGTGGCCATGGTTGGCACGCCCGAGAAGATGGTGGGCGGGTGCTGGCGCATCCTGGCGAGCACCAGGTCCGCCTTGAAGGCTGGCACGAGGTCGCAAGTGCCGCCGCCCAACAGGAAGTTCAGCACCCCGCAGGTGATGCCGCCCACGTGGTTCAAGGGCAGGGCCAGCTGGATCTGGTCGGCCTCGGTCGTGCGCACATGGCGCGCTTGCGCCAGGGCCGCCGCCAGCATGCTGCGGTGGGACAGTCCCGCACCCTTTGGCCGCCCGGTGGTGCCCGAGGTGTAGATCACCATGGCCAGGTCCTGCGGCACGACCTGCGCCTCGGCGGCTGCCAGCACGGCCGGGTCCGGCGCGGTAGCCAGCAGCGTGGAAAGCCGCAGTGAGCTGGTGTCGGCCGATGGCGCCGTGTCGATTGGGTCGATTGGGTCGATCAGCACCACATGCGACAAGCCCGGCATGCGCGGCGCCAGCCGTGCCAGCATGCCTGGAAAATCAAAGCCCTCGCACTCCGGCACCGTGAAGACCGCCTTGACCGCGCTGTCGTTGACCATATGCTCGATCTCGTTGTCGCGGTAGCGCACGCTCAGGCCCACCACCGCCACGCCGATGCGGCTTGCGGCAAAGAACAGTTGCAGCCACTCGATCTGGTTCAGGCCGATCACGCCGATGCGCTCGCCACGGGCGATGCCCAGGCCAAGCAGCCCGCAGGCAAGCCGCGCGGAGCTGGCCTCCATCCCGGCAAAGCTGTGGGCCTGCTGCCCGCAGAGGTAGGCGGTGCGCTGGCCCCACCGCTGGCTGGCCTGGCGAAGGGCGGCACCAATGGTGGCGGGCGGCGGGTTGGCAGTCATGCGGACTCTCCTGGCGTTGGATGGCAAATTGGATGCGGCAAAGACCCGGGGCAGGTCAGAGCGGCAAGCGTAGCCAAGTAGCGTGGGGCAAGGCTTGCGGAAAGTGGCTGGGTCGCTGCGCAAGGCGGCAGCGTCATCGCGGTGGACATGGGTTACGCATGACATGGGTAATTGAAAAATACCCATTTAGTTGGTATTTGCAATTTACCCATATTGTTTGTAAAGTGAGATTACGCATTTGATGGGTAACTCCGGATCACCAAGATGAAACAGCTGCTCACCACCCCTAGCCAGCTCGGGCAAGTGCTGCAATCCGCACGGCGCGCCGCCAAGTTGTCGCAGACGGACCTGGCCGTGCGGCTGGATGTCAGCCAGAGCCGCATCTCCCACATGGAGCTCAACCCGGGCAGCATCAGCGCCGACCAGTTGCTGGCGCTGATCGGCGTCCTCGGCCTGGAACTCGTCGTGCAGGATAGGCGCGCGGCGGGCGCCGAAGCCTCGCCGGTGGAGTGGTAGCCATGGGCCGCAGATCGCATGCGCGGGCGTTGTCGATATGGGCCAATGGCGAGCGGGTAGGGACGTGGCGCATCCCCACGCGGGGCGACATGGCGTTGCAGTACGACCCAGGCTGGCTGGCCTCGCCCGCCGGACGCCCACTTTCCCTGTCGCTTCCCTTCGGTGTAGATACCTCCCCGCTCAAGGGCGACCGGGTGCGCAACTACTTCGACAACCTGCTGCCCGACAGCGACGCCATCCGCAAGCGCCTGGCCACGCGCTTCAAGGCGGCAACCACGGAAGCCTTCGACCTGCTGGAAGCCATCGGCCGCGATTGCGTCGGCGCCGTGCAATTGCTCGGCGAGAACGAACAGCCGGTAGGCCATGACCGCATCGACGGCACGCCGCAATCCGACTCCGACATTGAGAAGCTGCTGCGGCAGACGGTCAGCCCCGCCGGCATGGGCGCGCAGGACGATGCCGACGACTTCCGCATCTCCCTGGCCGGCGCGCAGGAAAAGACCGCGTTGCTGTGGCACGGCAACCAGTGGATGAAGCCCCACGGCGCCACGCCCACCACGCACATCCTCAAGCTGCCGCTCGGGCTGGTGGGCAACAAGCGGGCCGACCTCAGTACCTCGGTCGAGAACGAGTGGCTCTGCCTGACCATCCTCGCCGCCTATGGCCTGCCGGTGGCGCATAGCGAAATCAAGACCTTCGCCAGCCAGAAGGTCCTGAGCGTGCAGCGCTTCGACCGGCAGATGCATTCCTCGGGAGGCTGGATCCTGCGCCTGCCGCAGGAGGATTTCTGCCAGGCGCTCGGCGTCGCCCCGCACCTGAAGTACGAAGCGGACGGCGGCCCGGGCATGCGCGACATCGCCCAGATCCTGCGGCAATCCACCCATGCCGACGAAGACCTGGAGATCTTCCTCGCCACGCAGATCCTGTTCTGGATGCTGGCGGCGCCCGATGGGCATGCCAAGAATTTCAGCATCCGCCTGCTGCCGGGCGGGCGCTACCGGATGACGCCGCTCTATGACGTGATGTCGATCTGGCCGGTGGTTGGCTTTGGGGCAAACCAGTGGTCATGGCACAAGGCCAAGCTGGCCATGGCGGTGGCCGGCAAGAACCGGCACTACCTGTTCAAGGACGTGCAGCGCCGGCATTTCAACGCCATGGCGCCCAAGTGCTTCCACGGCCCGGATGCGGAAGGCATCATCCAGCGGCTCGTTGCGCAGACGCCGGCGGTCATTGCCACGGTCAGCGCCGCCTTGCCGGACGGCTTCCCGCAAAAGGTGGCGGACAGCATCCTGCAAGGGCTGGAGGCATCCGCCCGGCAGCTCGATCGCATGCCGCCTGGCTAAGTGGTTAAGTGGTTAAGTGGTTGGTTGGGGTCTGGCGGGGCCAACCACTTTGCGCAAGACGAAGCGCACGGCGCGGCCTATGGTCGAGGGATGCCGGCTTGCATGCCGCACGCCACCCCCGACCCGAAAGCCCACTGACAGCCCCACCGACAGCTCCATTAACAGGACCCACGATGAGCCTCCTGACCCTGCCGCCCCTTGCGCACTATTTCACCGCCGAGCACGCGCAGTTCCGCAGCACGCTGCGCGACTTCGTCGCCCGCGAGCTCACACCCTACGTGAATGACTGGGACGAAGCCGGGACCTTTCCCCGCGCGCTGTACCGCCGCGCCGGGGAAGTCGGCCTGCTCGGGCTCGGTTACCCGGAACACTTCGGTGGCACGCCCGGCGACATCTTCTATCACCTGATCCAGGCCGAAGAGTTTGCCCGCTGCGGCTCCGGCGGCGTCAACGCGTCGCTGCACTCCCACTCCATCGGCGTGCCGCCCATCGTCGCGGCCGGCAGCCAGGCGCTGCAGGAACGCGTGCTGCCCGCGGTCATCGCTGGCGACAAGATCGCCGCCCTGGCCATTACCGAGCCCGGCGGCGGCTCCGACGTGGCCAGCCTGAAGACCACCGCCGTGCGCGACGGCGACCACTACATCGTCAACGGCGAGAAGACCTTCATCACCTCCGGCATGCGCGCCGATTTCATCACCACCGCGGTGCGCACCGATCCCGCCAACAAGGGCGCAGGCGGCATTTCCCTGCTCCTGATCGAAGGCAACCCGCCCGGCCTGACCCGCACCGAACTCAAGAAAATGGGCTGGCTCGCCTCCGACACCGCCCACCTGCATTTCGACAACTGCCGGATCCCGGCCGCCAACCTGATCGGCGAAGAGAACCGCGGCTTCCAGGTCATCATGCGCAACTTCAACGCCGAGCGGCTGGGGATGAGCGCCAGCGCCTATGGCTATGCCGAAGCCTGCCTGCACGAAGCACTCGACTGGGCGCGCCAGCGCAGCACCTTCGGCCACCCGCTGGTGGAGCGCCAGGTGATCCGCCACAAGCTGGTCGACATGGCCCTGCGCATCGAAGCCGCCCGCAACCTCGTCTACGACCTGGCTTACCGCGTGCAGCACCAGGCCGGCGACCCGGCGCAACTGGTGGCACGCACCTGCATGGCCAAGATCCAGGCCACCCAGGCCATGCAGTTCTGCGCAGACCAGGCCGTGCAGATCCTGGGCGGCATGGGTTTCATGCGCGGCACCCTGAGCGAGCGGGTGTACCGCGAGGTCAAGGTCATGATGATCGGCGGCGGGTCGGAGGAAATCATGAAAGACCTGGCCGCGCGGCAGTTGGGGTTTTGAGGGAGGAGCGCGGAGTGGGGTGGGGGCCAGCCTTGCACCGTTCTACGATATCGTCAGCACCGTGGTGTACGACACCAAGAACTTTCGCGACACCGCGCCGTACTGGCCGGATTCCGAATTGTCCATGCCGATCGGGGCCGCCAGGCACTACGGCGACCTCCAGCGCACCGACCTGATTCAAGCGGGGCAGGAACTTGGCTTGAGTCCAACGGCGGCGGCCTATGAGCTCGACGCAGTGATGGCTGCCGTAGCGCAGGCCACGAATGAGGTCCGGTCGCAAGTCGAAGCTGAGGCCACGCCGGATGGCGGCGAGGCCCGGCTGCTCGATGCCATCCTGGCCATGCCGCTCAAGGAGATGTCCGATCGGCTTAGACGGCCAGTTCGAAGTCCGGCCGCATAGCTGCCTGCACAAGAGCGCATTCGTCCAGGCAAGCGCCTCAGTCTTTCCGCGACACGGATCGGCCGCGCTGCGCCGCTTTATAATCCGACCGGAGAATCCACCGCTGGCGCTGCCGGCGGGCGTGTCCTGGAACCGGCCGAATGCCTTCGTACCCCCTTGTCCTCTGCCTCACCTTTGCGGTCGTCGGAAGTCTGACGGTTGCCGTCGCAACCTGGACACGGCGGGACGATCCCATCGTCAAGGCCTTCCTGGCGCTGGCCCTGGGGAGCGCGCTATGGAGCGGCGGCCGCCTGCTCGAGTTGAACTCCGTCGACCTGGAAACCCGCATCCTGTGGGCCAAGGTGCAATATGTCGGCATTGTCGCCGTGCCCATCGGCTGGCTCTGCGCCATCGTCCAGCTCAGCCGGCCAAGATTCGTCATCCCTTGGTCGCTGCTATCCCTGCCCATCGTCATCAATATCGTGACGCTGGCCCTGGTCTTTACCAACGAACGGCATCACCTGATCTGGACATCGATCCGGCTGGTGCCGGGGGGCGCACCGCCGGGCGCCGTCTTCGGCCATGGCCCGGGATACGCCGCTGCGGCTGCCTACACCTACCTGCTGTTGCTGATCAGCGTTTACTTCCTGCTGACGGCCCGGGTGCCAAACAGCAGCCTGCCCCGCGGGGGAAGGGCGGTGCTTGCGGGCGGCCTGGCGTTGCCGCTGGTGGCCAATATCGCGTACTTGCGCGGATGGACGGGTCCGCTGGGCGGCGACCTGACCCCCGCCACCTTCGCGGTGACGGCGGTGCTGGTGTGGGTATGCGCGCTGCGCAGGCACCTGGATGACGTTGGCCACTACGCCAGGCTCAGGGTCTTCGATGCCTTGCAAGAGGGTTGCGTGATCGTGAATGCCAACGACATCATCGTCGACTTCAACCCTGCCGCGCGGCGCCTGCTGGCGGGGGTAGAGCGGGGCAGCGCGTTTCCGCCTGCCTGGCGGGACGCGATTGCCGCCAGCCGCAGCGGCGCACCCGGCAGCGGCGGCTCGCACCTGATTTCGCAGGCGCGCGTCGACTACGAGCTCACCGTGGATTCGGTGCGCAACCTGCACCGGCAGCCGGTCGGGATCATTGTGTTCCTGCGCGACGTCACGCGCTTTCGCTCGCGCGAGCATGCGTTGACGGAGGAAAACTCCAGCCTGGCGGTGCGGCTCGGCGAGACCGAGGAAAAGCTCTCGCGCATCGAGGCGGACCTGTATCGCGATGCGCTCACCGGCGCGCTCAACCGGCGCTACTTCCAGCGCGAGGCCGCCGTCGCGATAGCCGACGCGTTTGAGCGCGGCATTCCCGTCGGCCTGCTGATCATCGACGTCGATTACTTCAAGCAGTACAACGATCTCCACGGCCACGTGCACGGCGACGAATGCCTGCGCCGTGTTGCCGCCGCCATCGGCGAAGCCATGCGCAACGGCCCCAGCGACTTCTGCGCCCGCGTTGGCGGCGAAGAGTTCGTCATCGTGCTGCCGGCGATCGCGCCCGCCGAGACGCGGGAAGTCGGCTTGCGCCTGCTCAATGCCGTGCGCTCGCTGGCGCTGCCGCACGGCGGCTGGCCAGAGCACCCGTGCGTCACCATCAGTGTCGGCGCGGTTTGCGAAATCCCGGCGTCGCCGTCGCTGGAGTTCCTGCTCGAAAAGGCCGACGCTGCCATGTACCAGGCCAAGCGCAACGGCCGCGACCGCTTCATGATGCACGACCCGGTGGCGTCGTCTGTGTACCCGGGCTGACTGTCTTTCATGGATTGGCCTGACCGGCCATCATCTCAGGGGTACCCCACGCATGTCATTCGGCGAATCCGCAGCCATCTACAACCAGGCACGCCAGTCCTACAGCACGGCAGTGATGGACAAGGTCGCAGATATTCTGGCGGCCGCACAGACGCAAGCCATCCTCGACATCGGATGCGGCACGGGCATCGCCACCCGGCAACTGACCGCGAGCGGCTTTCGCCCGGTCGGGATCGACGTTGACCCTGACATGATCGACGAGGCGCGCCGGCTGGGGCGGGCGGGCGCGTACCACGTAATGGGTGCCGATCGCCTGGATTTTGCCGATGCGGCATTCGGCGGGGCTACCGCCTTCGGCGCGTTCCACTGGTTCTCGGACGGTGCATCAGTGCGCAACATCCGCCGTGTATTGATGCCAGGCGCGGCCTTCGCCGTCGTCAACAAGAACGACGCAGGCGATTTTCGAGAGGCCATCGTTGACATTGTCGGCCGCCACGTGGCACTGAGCCACGCGCGGCCCAAAGCCGAGTACCAGCCTGCCGGGACGCTGGCCGCCGGCGGTTTTCACGCGGTCCGGGAAGAACGGATCCAAACGATGGAGTCGCTCACCATCGACCAGGCGGTTGCGCATGCGCGGTCGATGCGTTTGTGGGAAGAGGTGCCGACATCGCTCCACGCCGCCATTGAGGCCGACCTGCGTGACTACGTGGAGCGGCATCTTGATGCATCCGGAATGTTGCCGCGGCCGCTTGTCGTGACGATAGTTTCGGGATGCCGGTAGCGGCCGGGCGGGCGTACTGGCGAAGCTTGCCGCGCGGATCCGCAGCGCCGTGGGCGACGAGGCCGTGTAGCAGGCAGCTCACGCCTTCGGCTTGAGCATGTGTTCGTCCAAGCTCAGGCGCAGGCGCCCGGCGTCGACGCGCCGGCCACGGCAGGGCCAATCATCCGCGCTCGCTTTTGGGCGCATATTTGGACATGCATTCCGGAATGAAATGCATTGGATGATGACGGCGCTATGCCGTCTAGACTGCCGCAATGGCTTCCGCGGCCTGGCAGCGGGCACCGAGTTCCTGGCGGATAGTCCGTCTGATTTGGGCTGCAGCAAAGCGCCTTTTTTCTTCCGCTGTCGTCAGCACTAACGGCGTTACTGCGACCGGCTTGCGCTCGGCGTCGACCGCGACCATTGTGAAGAAGCAGCTGTTCACGTGCCGCGTCTGCTGCGAGCAAATGTTTTCGGCCAGCACCTTGATTCCGATCTCCATGGAAGACGTGCCCGTGTAGTTGACGCTGGACAGAAATGTGACAAGTTCGCCAACGTGTATCGGCTCCAGAAACGTAACTCGATCAACGCTCAACGTGACCACATAGCGCCCGGCGTATCGACTTGCGCAAGCATAAGCGTTCTGATCGAGAAGTTTCAGAATCGCTCCTCCATGGACGTTGCCAGAAAAGTTTGCCATATCCGGTGTCATCAGCACGGTGGTCGTGAGTTGCGAGTTCGAAGTGCTCATGCAATTTCCTCGTTGTTAGCGAATGCGCGCACGGCATGAAAGGCATCAATGCGTGATTCGATATGCTGCTTGACCCGCTGGGTGCGACCATCGTGGTATTTGTTCAGGACCGCGTGTGGCACGAGCGAGTCGACCTCAATCAATGAGGTCTCGCGCTGGTCCGGAATGACGGTGAGCACCTGTAGCCTCGCACGACATTGGTTGACCATGCCGATGGAGTGAGCAAGTACCTCTTCGCAGCGCTCGCTCAAGTCCGTCGCATAGAAAATAGTCCGGATGTCGTTGTGCATACGAGGCTTCTCTCAAGGTGCATGGCCAACTATGCACACCCGCGCCAACCGTCAGTACGCCGATATCTGCGCATCACCCCATATGCGCCAGCACGATCAGCGTAAGCGTCACGACGATCGCGCCGCCGATGCGCGTGGCGATCTGCGCAAACGGCATCAGCGTCATCCGGTTGGCAGCCGTCAGGATCGCGACGTCACCGGTTCCGCCCTGCCCGCTGTGGCATGCGTTCACGATCGCCGTATCGATCGGATGCATCTTCAGCATCCGCGCAACCACGAAGCCCGTGCCCATCAGCGTCGTCACGGTCGCGACGATCGTTACGATGTTGGCGAGCGTGAACGCGGCGATCAGCTTGTCCCACGGTGTCATCGCCACGCCGATCGCGAACAGCAGCGGATAAGTCACCGCCGTCGAAAAGAACTTGTAGACGACGAAGGCACCTTCCTGCAGCGGTGGAGACACGGCACGGGTGATCTTGACCAGCACCGCGAGGAACAGCATGGCGACCGGCGCCGGCAGCCCGAACAGGTTGCGGCACATCAGCCCGAGCAGGTACAACGTAATGGCCGTGATCCCCGCCGCCGCGATATGGGTGACGTCGATATGCCCGCGAATCTCCTCCTGAACCGGGTCCATTTCGTCTTCTTCGCCGACTTGCAGGCGCCCTTCGCCGGTGAGGTGCGGAAAGCGCTTGCCAACCTTGTCGAGCACGCCGGACAGGATGATCGCGGTGAGGCTGCCAAGCATCACGGGCGGCAGCACTTGCGCGAACAGGTCGCCCTGAGGCAGATGGAGGATCTCCGAGTACCCGATCGACAGCGGAATCGCGCCTTCGCCGACACCGCCCGCCATGATCGGCACCACGATGTAGAAGAACGTATGGTGCGCGCCGAGTCCAAGCGCCGTGCCCACGGCCGTCCCGACGATGCCGGCTGCGATCGAGCCGACCGCTAGTGGAATGAATATCTTGATGAAGCCCTGTATCAGCACCCTTCGGTCCATGCTGAGAATGCTGCCAACGATGATTGACGCGATGAACAGATACAGGAAGTTGGTGGACTTGGTGAACTCCGTCGTGAGGCTCAGGATCGGCTTGGGCAGCAGGTGATAGTAAGTCAGCGCCGACGGAATGAAGGTCGCGAAGATCGCAGCGGCACCGATGTTGCGAATGATCGGCAGGCGTTTGCCGATTTCCGCACAGGTGAAGCCAAAGAAGGCGAGCACGGCGATCGCCATCGAGATCTCGCCGGGGACCTTGCCAGTGACTGCGAAGCCCGCGATCAGCGCGAGCAGGATCACGTAAACCGGCAGCGGGATGATACCGATCCGGAACTCCATTAACTTCCACCAGCCTTCGGGCCAGAAGCGCGGCTTGATTGCGGTTTGCTGCGCCTCGGCGGGAGGTAAAGTATGTGAGGTGGTTTGCATGAAGTGTCTCCTTGCGGTTGAAGGCCGGTGCTGCGGTACAACGAAACTATCCAGCAGCCCGGCCCTTGGTCTGATCATCGGTATGGCGTTCGGAACTCGCGCCTCAGCGGGACAAAGCGATGCGCTTCGCCACGGCGTCGGCAAAATGCAGCGTGGAGGCCGTGCCCTTGAGGTCGCCGGTCTTCACCTGATCCACGTTGAGCGTCTGCTCGATGGCCTGGCGCAGCCGCAAGGCCATGTCCTGTCGGCCAACGTGCTCGAGCATCAGGCCAGCGGCAAGCATCAGCGAAATCGGATTGGCGATGCCCTTGCCCGCAATATCGGGAGCCGAGCCGTGCACGGCTTCGAAGATTGCCGCATGCTCGCCGATATTGGCGCCCGGCGCCATGCCTAGCCCGCCCACCAAACCGGCGATCTGGTCCGACAGAATGTCACCGAACAGATTGGTACAGAGCAGCATGTCGAACTGCCAGGGGTTCAGCACCAGTTGCATGGCGCAGGCATCGACAATGCGGTCGTCCATGATCACGCGATCGGCGTAGTCCTTGGCCACCTCACGCGCGGCATCAAGGAAGATGCCGGTCAGGGCCTTGAGGATATTGGCTTTGTGTACCACCGTGATCTTCTTGCGCGCGTTCCTGACGGCATACTCGAAGGCGAAGCGAGCAATTCGCCGGCACGCGTCGCGCGTGTTGGTGCCGGTGGACACCGCCACCGCATGCGGATCGTCGCCGACCGGAATGTAGTAATCATGCGCCACGTAGAAACCGCCCACGTTCTCGCGCACTAGCACTAAGTCAATATCCTCGAAGCGTCCCGGCACCAGCGTGCGGGCCGGCCGCACATTGGCATAGAGATTGAATGCCTCGCGCAGGCGCACATTGACCGAGCGAAAGCCACCCCCCACCGGCGTGGTCAGTGGTCCCTTGAGGGCGAGGCCGGTGCGGCGGATGCTGTCCAGCGTAGCGTCCGGCAGCGGATCGCCGCCGCACTCGATACCAGCCATGCCGGCCTGCTGGATGTCCCACGCGAAGGGGGCGCCGAGCGCGTCGAGGACCTTGACGGTTGCCTCCACCACTTCTGGTCCGATTCCATCGCCAGGGATCAGGGTGGTGGGGATTTTTTCGCTTGCGCGGTATTCCATCTATTTTCCTATTGCGATGTGAGAGACTGCACCGGCTAGCCGTGTGGCATACGCGCTCCTTAGCAACGGCGCGAGCCATGGCAGTCTCATTGAAGTTTGTCGGCCGGCCTGTGCCCTTGGGTCAGGAGCGCCTCTTGTGGTGAAGGGACGCGAAACGCGTCCGCCAGCGAGGTCCTAGCTCTTGCGCCGGCTATGCCTTGCGAACCGGACGTGGCCTTCTGCTGCCGGAATTGCTGGCTGATTCAGCCAACCACGGGCCAGATTCTACGAAGGGAAGGCTGTCAACTACCTGTCAATGCGGCTGCTATGTCCTCGGGACTTTCCCTTAACGGTGGAGAAAGCTGGCTGAAGGATTTCGCTGCCTAGAATGAGTCGACCTCAGTGCGGTGGCCCGGGCAAGCATGGCAGAGGTCGCCCGGGTACCAGGACCCGCAACGGCTCGGTTGCCGGGCCCGGGCACCCAAACAAAGGAGACAGGCATGAATGCAATCAGCAAGGGCGTGTTCGCGGTCATGTTCGCAACGCTGGCGGCGGCGGGCACGGTTCGCGCGGCCGATGGCAAGCTGTCGATCATGGTGGGCGGCGCGACCAAGATCATCTACCTGCCAGCCAGGCTGACCGAGCAGCTGGGCTACTTCAAGGAGGAGGGGCTCGACGTCGAGATCCTCTCGAAGCCGGCCGGGGTCGACGCCGAAAACGAACTGCTGGCCGGCGCGGTGCAGGGCGTGGTGGGCTTCTACGATCACACCATTGACCTGCAGAGCAAGGGCAAGGAAGTAGAGGCCGTGGTGGTGTTCGGCAAGGTGCCGGGCGAGGCGCAGGTGCTGGTCGACATGCGCACGGCCGAGGGCACCACCCAGGCACTGGGCGGGCTTTATCCGGCCTCCAGCCTTTATATGCAGCGCGCCTGGGTGGAAGGGCACAAGGAGCAGGTGCAGAAGCTGACGCGCGCCTTCGTCAAGACCATGCGCTTCATCAAGGCCCACAGCGCCGAGGAGATCGCGCAGAAGATGCCCAAGGACTACTACGGCAATAACCGCGAGCTCTACGTCAAGGCCCTGGGCGCCTCGCTGCCCATGTTCACGGACGACGGCAGGATGCCCGCCGGCGGCCCCGAAACGGTGCTCAAGGTGCTCGCCTCATTCGATCCGACCGTTAAAGGCAAGCATGTCGAGCTCAATCGTACCTACTCCAACGAGTTTGTCGAACGGGTCAAATGAACCGGTGGATTGACCCCGTGATGTCACAACCCGCCCGCGCCACCGGCCGGCGGCAGCAAGGATTCTCCATGATCAAGACAACGTCACCAGACACCCCGGCTATCGAGTTCGAGCGTGTCTCCTGCCGGTACATTTCACCCGATGGCACCGCCACCGTCGCACTGCGAGACTTCTCGATGCGTGTGGGCAAAGGCGAGTTCGTCGCCATCGTTGGGCCGACCGGCTGCGGCAAATCGACCACCCTCAGCCTGATCACAGGGTTGCTCAAGCCCAGCGCGGGCGAGGTCCGCCTGAATGGCAATCGCGTCAACGGGATCGATCCGAGCATCGGCTTCGTGTTCCAGGCCGACGCGGTCTTTCCCTGGAACAAGGTATTGCACAACGTCGCCGCCGGACCGCTCTTCCGCGGCAGCAGTAAGGACACGGCCTACGCCCTGGCCGAACAATGGTTGCGCAAGGTCGGGCTGGCCAAGTTCGCCAACCACTACCGGCACCAGCTCTCGGGCGGCATGCGCAAGCGCGTGGCGCTGGCGCAGACCTTCATCAACAATCCTCAGATCCTGCTGATGGATGAGCCCTTTAGCGCGCTCGACATGCAGACCCGCACGCTGATGCAGGACGAGTTGCTGCAGCTGTGGTCACAAAACACCGGCTCGGTGGTGTTTGTCACGCATGACCTGGAAGAGGCCATCGCCTTGGCCGATCGGGTCCTCGTGCTGACGGCGCGCCCGGCCACGCTCAAGCGCGTCTACGAGATCAACCTGCCGCGTCCGCGCGTGACCTCGGAGATCCGCTATGACAAACGCTTTGTCGAACTGTCACGTGAGATCTGGGCGGACCTGCGCGAGGAAGTCCACATCGATTAGTGGACTGGCCAAGAACCTAAGACAATGGAAGTGACAATGGAAGCAATGACCGCGATTTCCGATGAGATTTTCGAGCGCGAGGCCAAGCGCAGCATAAACAAACGGTACTGGCTGATCGTCAGTTTGCGCATCGGCCTGCTGGTGGCAGGACTGGGCGGCTGGGAGCTGGCGGGACGGATGAACTGGATCGATCCCTTCTTCTTTTCCACGCCGACGCTGATTGCCGCGCAGATTTACGACTGGTTCGTCAACGGCACCTCGCAGGGACCGCTGCTGGCCCAGGTGGCGGTCACGCTGGAAGAGACCGGGCT